>JAJSAJ010000420.1 GCA_024274855.1 Planctomycetota bacterium
GAACTGTCGATGATCGGGTATGTGGCGACGCGGCGCAAATCGAGCTGTGCAAGCAAGCCTCGATGGCGAGCTTCTCCGCGTTCTTCAACCCACCGCGGTCCCTTAATCAGCAACAGACGGCCAATGGCATCCCAGTCCGACTCGAACCATTTCAGGATCTTCCAAAGTGGGCCGACCGCTCGTGCAACCAGCGTATCGAAGCGAAAGTCGTCGAGTAACGACTCGGCCCGGGCATGATAAACCGGCACGGGTAAATCCAAGTCGGCAACGATCTCCGTTAATGCACTGGCTTTCTTGCCAACCGACTCACACAGTACGACGTCCAAATCTGTTCGCACAATAGCTAATAGCACTCCCGGTACACCGCCACCACTGCCAACATCCAATATCTGCTCGCCATTCTGCAATAAATTCGCCAATTGCAGCACATCAAGGACATCACGTGCCACAACGGTGGCGTAATCGGTGTGTCGGGTCAGGTTGAGTTTCGTATTCCATTCCCATAACAGCTGACAGTAACGCTCGATCTGCGCGACTTGACCTGGAAGCAACTTCACGTCGTGCCGGGCTAGCGCCTGAGGCAAGGTTGGTTTTGGCTCGTGTGGTTCAACCGACGACATGGTCATCCTCGTTGCCAGAATGTTTCTGTTTGTTTTCGTGCTTTTGTTTCAAGCACACGTGCTCAGAGCAACCTATTGTCCAGGGCGTTTTGGCGGTACCCCCCCTGAACGTCCATATCTCTCCGAACGCGAAATCGCGTTCAACACAAGTTGCCCCCAGGGCGGCCGGGCCGCCGACCAACCGGAAGGCAAGGCTCCTGCCGAGCTGGTGAAAAGCGTCGATTCTGGTCGACGTTACTCAGCAGGAGCTTCGCCCGCCCGTGCGGTGGACCATGCTACGATCACGAGCGTAACGGTCCCTCAAGTTAGTAGTACAGAGTAGCAGTTGCAACAAGCTGGCAAAATAGGTAATTGCCTCAGATGTCACTTCTTTGGGCGCAGGGGGATTACTGGCGAAATGTATCGATTGTAGGGAATTTCTCGATTTATCCGGTTAGATCGTCGATATCTAGCGTCAGGAGGTCTCGTTGGGGCCGCTGGTCGTGTGAGTTCGTACACGGCGAACCACCTTTGAAAAGGACTTTCACGATGACGGATCGCATGTGGCTGGTTGGAGTGACGCTAAGTCTGCTCAGTTTGACAACCTTTGGATGTGCTTCACCCTATACCTATTCCTGCGGCGACAGATGTGGCACCATATCGCTGTCCGGGCGGTATACCGATGGAGACTCGTGCGCCGAGTGTGGCAGTGATTGCGGTGGCGAATGCGATGGCCAGGCGTTTGCGCCAACCTTTGAGGAGGCCACGTTGACCAGTCACATTGTACGAGGGTTTGGCTGCCAAAGCGGGTGCGGTGACATGTACTGGGGCGAGTGGTCCTACGATCCGCCGGATGCGTGCGACCCTTGTAATAATCATGGCGATTGGACTGGGGAGTTGGGCTGCTGTAAGCCGAGCGGTTGGACGCGGTTCTGGAGCGGCCTTCATGGACAGCGCGCCGGTTATGGTTGTCAAACATCATGCGGTCAATGCGACGAATGCATGGCACGCGACTCGGGTACCGGTCAAATGTTCACTGAGCCACTCGAGTCGTTTGATGTGGCAATGCCACTCGAGCATTCCGAGACGATATTGGAAACCCGGTCGCCCGACCAGCAACCACGAATGGCCAATCGCATGCGAGCACGGCATCCATACAGTCGACTGAAACAACGTACGGAACGTTAGGCGTTTTCGTCGGTAGTCCAAACCGGCCCTCCGAAACCGATGGTTCGTGGCGAAAACGGGGCACGAGATACTGTGATTGACGGGAGCAGCGGACGCCGATGACAGCGCTGCCCAGCGATTTCTATTGCCGAGATACGATCCAAGTTGCTCGCCAGCTACTCGGTAAAGTGCTGGTTCGCCGTGGTCGTGAGGGTAAAGTAGCTGGCCGCATCGTTGAGGTCGAAGCGTACTTGCATACCGATGACCCGGCATGCCATGCGGCAAGGGGGTGCACTCGAAGCAACCGAGCCATGTTCGGTCGACCAGGCCGCGCGTATGTCTACCCGATTCATTCGCGGTTCTGTTTCAACGCGGTCACCGAGCATACGGGGATCGCGTCTGCTGTGTTGATTCGCGCCGTCGAGCCACTTGACGGCGTCCCACTGATGACTCGCCGGCGCGGCGGACAGACGCTCTGGAACCTCGCCCGGGGGCCTGCTCGCCTGTGCGAGGCGTTTGATGTCGATCGACGACTGGATCACTGTGATTTGACAACTACCAAACGGCTTTGGATTGAAGGAGCCGATATTCGGCCCTTGGCGAATAACGAAATCGGCATCTCCCCACGCATCGGAGTCAGTCAGGCCAAGGAGCTTATGTTGCGCTTCTTCGTCGACGGCTGCGTCTTTGTCAGCGGCCCACGGATAAGTGCGAAGAATAGGCCCACGGATGGCAAAGCGTCCCACGGATCAGCGTGGAGGACGGACACAACAATGGGAGGGCTGCGGAGTTTCGGTCCGTGAGATGCTCGCCTTGCGTGCTTTTCACGGTTTCATGGAGGCATTCTCCTTGGGTAACGGTTTAGCCGTCTGCAGTAGGATTTGTATCAGGGCCAGGAAAAGCCGTCTTTTCGGGAGGGCGAAGCTCCCGCTGAGCCGCGTGTTTGGTTGGCCCGAACGGCTCGGCAGGAGCCTCGCCCTCCCATTGAGCCATGGAAGTGGGTGACGCGGAGTTCCGCTGAGTCGATTTCTTGCCATTTGGCTAAAGTGTTACCTCATTGGCATGCATTCGGCTCTGCACGCTCGGTTCAAAACCCTCGATTCGCGGGCGAAGCCCGATTCAGGATCTCTTGCAATGATTGCCGAAGCAACACTGATCCCCGCCGCCTTTGCCGCTGTGAGTTCGTTAGCACAACGCATCGCCTCGGGGCTGGCGGAGGGGCTATCGTTCCAGCATCTGCTGGCGGCTGAGGCGAACGACTCAGTCGAATCCGCCCCCACGGTCCCACCCGCTGAACTTCAGGGCTCTTTTCAAACACCGGCTGGTGATCGGGCGCGGCAAATGGCGTTACAACAGACGATCCGCCATTTGAGCAAAACCCTGCACACAATGCTGGAACGTCGTTTTTCCGAGCAAGGTATTGATTTGCAGCAGCCGGCAGTCTTGGAGATCGATGAGGATGGTCGTTTACTCGAAAGTAGTGGGCATCCGGATCGTGCGGACATCGAATTGCTGTTGGAATCGGACCCCGAGTTGGCGGGGGGCTTGCGCCAATTCATTCAACAGGCGAGTCTCATGAGCCAACAGGCTCTTACCGATCCGGACAGGCAAGTCTTGGGCAAGCCGAGTCTTGTTGTTGATTCAAAACAAGTCCAGCTCCAATTCGATTGAGAGCGTGTCCCGAAATTGGGAGGTCGAGCCTGGCCTGGTCAAAAAACCGAACTTTGGGCAAATTGGAGCCGTTAGGACCGGCGGATCAATTGTTGTCGTGTTTACTGGGGGCGTTCGTGCGGCGATCCTCCTTAGCTGCGAGACTGAGTAATGCCAAATGACTAATGATAAATCGAACGCGTGGAAGTCTGGGAAAACTCAGGTGCTAACACGATGGCAGAGGAAAATCCCCTGAACAGCTACGTTACTTGTTTGCCACTTGACGGCCTACTTCCCCAGCAGGCAGTCGACTGCGTTGCCGATCTCATCAGCTCGCATCAAGTGTTCGCCAACCAGGATCGCGTTCACGCCGGCTTTTTCCAATTGCAGAACATCATCTCTATTGTGGATTCCACTTTCTCCCACAACCAGACGGTCATCGGGAATCTCTCGGCGCAGATGGATCGTGTGCGTCAAATCTGTTTGAAAGGATCGAAGATCTCGATTGTTGACTCCGATCAGCCGAGCTCCGCAATCGAGGACACGAGTCAGATGTTGCGTCTCGAAGAACTCAACGAGTGCCGTCATGCCGAGTTCACGGACGGCCTAGTAAACGCGTCTTAGATCATCTCCCTGCAGGCATTCGGCGATCAGCAGTACAGCATCGGCGCCCCAGACGCGAGCTTCCAGGACCTGATAGGGATCGAGCACGAAATCCTTTCGGAGGATAGGAATCGAAACGGATTGGCGAACGGTTTGCAGCACATCCGGTCCGCCGAGAAAGAACGTTTTGTCGGTCAGTACGCTGATGCAGGCCGCTCCGTGTTCTTGGTAGATTGTCGCGATTTTGGCAGGTCGAAAGTCCTCACGGATAATCCCTTTGGAAGGGCTGGCTTTTTTAATTTCCGCGATCAGTTGAATGGGGCTTTCCCGAGTCAGCGGCTCGAGAAACCCGCGAGTGGGTGGGGAGTCGGCCAGCATGGCTCGCAGTTCGCGTTCGGGAATTGCCGTCTTCGCGGCGGCGATTTCTTGCCGTTTCACGGAGACGATTTTGTCGAGAATGGTTGGTTGTGGCTCCATGGCAACGCATTAGTGTTTGAAGTGACGGCGGTGGGTGAAGACCATGGCAATTACCAGCTCGTTGCACGCCTGCTTGACTTCCTCGTCGCGCCGCGAGCCTCCGGGTTGGATGACGGCGGTAATGCCGGCGGCAGCTGCTTTTTGGATTGAGTCGGGGAATGGGAAGAACGCATCGGAGCCGAGCACGCAAGCTTGAACGCGTTCGCCCGCTTTTCGAATAGCCATGTCAACCGAATCGACACGACTCATTTGCCCTGCGCCCGCACCACACAGCATCGAATCCTTACAGACGACAATCGCGTTCGATTTGACGTGCCGCACGACTGTCCGGGCGAACCGAAGGTCCTGCCATTGTTCCTTGGTCGGCTTTGCCTGGGTTACAACATCCCAGGTTTCCTCGTTGTCCGGAGCGACGTCGGCTTGTTGAACGAGCATCCCGCCATCGATGCATCGGTAATGCGTGGAATCGGGAGGTGTTTCGAGTGGTCCAACTTCCATCAAGCGAACATTCTTTTTCCATTTCGGACGTGTTGTCAAGATCTCGACGGCACCTTCTTCGAAATGTGGCGCCACAATCGCCTCGATGAAAAGACCGGGCGTCGCCAGGACTTCCGCCGTTGGAATGTCGACAACCTGATTGAAGCCAAGGACCGAACCAAATGCGCTGACGGGATCACCGTCGAGAGCACGTTGTGTTGCTTCAGCAAGATTAGCGGCAGAAGCCGCGCCGCATGGATTGCTATGTTTGATCACGGCCGCGGCGGCACCGGGCAAAGAGCGAGCGATTGCCAATGCGGCATCCAGGTCCATCAAGTTGTGGTATGATAAATCCTTGCCGTTCAGTTTGCGGGCGGTCACGAGGCTGGCACCACCGCCGGTTGCCGCCTGTTGGTACAACGCGGCTTGCTGATGAGGATTCTCGCCATAACGCAGGACGGCCTTACGGTGAAGCATCAGGTTCATGGTCCTGGAAAACGTCTCTTCTGTCTGCTGGCTCGTGAAATAATCCGCAATCGTTCGATCATAGGCGGCCGTATGCTGGAATGCCTCGGTGGCCAGCAGGCGGCGCGTTGCGGCCGTGGTTGCGCCATCTTGTTGGATTTCCGTCACGATATCCGAATACTGGTCGGGCCGAGTTGCCACGGTCACGAACGCATGGTTCTTTGCTGCCGCCCGAACCAGACTGGGACCACCAATATCAATCTGCTCGATCGCTTGCTCGAGCGTCACGCCCTCGCGATTGATCGTCGCTTCAAATGGATACAGATTCACGACCACCAATTCAAAAAACTGGATGCCGTGTTCGGTCAAGGCATCCCGGTCTTCGGAGTGGTCAAGGCGAGCGAGAATACCCCCGAAAACTTTGGGATGCAGGGTCTTGAGTCGGCCATGCATCATCTCGGGAAAGCCGGTATACTCAGACACGTCATGCACGACGATTCCTTCCTGCTGAAGGTGTTTCGCCGTTCCCCCGGTGCTATAGATTTCGATCCCCGCGTCGGCCAGCGATTGTGCAAAACCCACAAGCCCCATCTTGTCACTGACGCTGATCAATGCCCGCCGGATTCTTGGTGATTCCATGCCTTGTTTCCGTTTTCTGATATTGCCAAATTAATCGGACCGCTCACGCCGACACGCGAATACGCCTGTCGCCAACGCGCGGCCACCGTTCGTCCAGCGGAATCCGTAACCGTTCACGGAATGTAAGCCGCCGGTTCGCTTCCAAGGGGTCAGACCCATTTTCGGCGACAAGATGCGTTCGCGTAAAGAAACGCTTTCTCCGCCGGAAATTGCGTCAGACCCCAGCGGCGTGAACGGCTGCCGGAATCCGCCGCCAAGGACTGCCACTGGTCAAAAAACGGATCTCAGACAAATGGCAGCACTCACTGGTTTACGGTCTGGGCGGCCACTGGTCAAGCGGGGCGGTTTGGAACCAACGGGGCAGCGGGAGAGGTTCTGGACGCTATCGGCCAGCTGCATGGAAAACGCCACCTTCCCGGATGCTCGATCGGGAAGGCAGGGAAGTCGCGGTCGATTGATGTTGAATCGATCCGATCAACCACTCTGGTAGGCCGTGGGGCAACGCGAACGTCGGCCTTCTTGGCAAAATGCCACGGGAAATACGCTGATAAGGTGGGCCTAAGTGGACGATCCCGGAGGATTAGCCACCCGGGGGATCAACCAAACGGGTCGACATCTTCATCGGCTTTCGGAGCCGGTTTGGCTGCCGGCTTCGCGCCACCGCTGAATGGGTCTCTTTTCGTCTCGGTCCCCTTCGTGGAGTCCGCTGGCTTGCCGTCCTGTTGAGCTTCCGAGGTGTGGATGGTTGGCCAGTGCGCGCCGATTTCATGGAGGCATTGAACCAACCCGCTCGTTGACGCGACGTAAATCCGGTCCGTGGTTGTGTTGATGTACATGATGTCGGTCAGGACCGTGGGGATTCTTCCGACCAGAGCACCAGTGTCGGCATTCAGAACAATCATCTGACCGGTCTCCGTCGTACCGTAGACTCGGTTCTTTGTCGCAGCCACGAACTTCAGCATGTTCGATGCCCACCATTTCTCCTCGCCCGTTTTGACATCGATGCAAAACGTGCCGCCATATTTGGTGATCACAAACACACGATTTCCAACAACCGAGGCAGGTTGTTCGGATTTCATGCCGGTGGAAAACTGCCAAATCAGGCTGCCATCCGTGACGTCGAAACTATAGAGATAACCGGTCTTCGTCACCGCGAACATCTGACGTGGCGGGGCGTAGGTGATTGCGCCTGCTATCGGTGTGTTGATTTTCAGGCGATACCGAACCCCTTC
This sequence comes from Planctomycetota bacterium, assembly GCA_024274855.1. Lineage (GTDB taxonomy): Bacteria > Planctomycetota > Planctomycetia > Pirellulales > Pirellulaceae > JAJSAJ01. Next base: position 7,310 of record JAJSAJ010000420.1, read on the forward strand.
CCGTCTTGCCGTTATTGCGTTTACGTCACCGTTGCCGGTTCCCCAAAGCACTCGATTGCCGACGACGGTTGGTTGATGCGCGATCTTGCCAAAACCCGTATAGATTTCCGGCCAGCGGTGTGCGTCCGGTTTAAGATCATATCCTTCGACCGTTCCATTCAGCATTGGGACGAAAGCCACGTCATCGGCGATGACCGCCCCGGCTACCGGAAAACAAACCGTCTTGGTTGACCAGACCATTTGCCCATCATCGGCTTTCATTACGTAAACGGTTGAACCATTCACGACGGCGACGAAATTGTCGCTTATGGCCGGAGCCACTGTTGGGTACCGCCGATTTCCAATGGGTGTTGTCCAAAGCGTTTTGCCTGTTTCGGCATCCAACGCGTGGATGAGTGCTTGATCCGTGATGACGTAAAGTGTGACATCGGGAACCACACGTTCCTGGATAGTGGCCTCGATGCCTTCGGTTTTTAGCAGTTGCCGTTTCTCGTTCGCCTGTTTCTTGGCCCCGTCAATCCCGCGAGGATTGCCGAACAGATCAAGATCGCGATCCGAGAAGACAAACCTGCGCCCCGTTTTCGTGGTTACCTCGAAGATGTTCTTAGCATGGATTCGACTGACTCGAATACGTGCGTGTTGGATGCGACCTCGTGCCGGATCGACCCGAATCTGCGTAACCCATGCACGCTCTAGTCCAAAACGGCGAGCCTGTTCGGGCGATATCAGGCCGCTGCCGTAAGATTGCCCAAAAACAGGGGTAATCAGCACGGAGAGTCCCAGTAGCCAAAAAAATCCCAGGGCGAATCGGCGCATTATCGAATCTCATTTGTCACTGGTTATGGAGCGGTCGGAACGACCTCGACATGTTATACGGCACCTCTATCATAATTTACGCTCCGGCGATTCGCACGCTGAAAAACGGTCGGATCCGAGAATTCCTTATTTCCAAGGGCCAGCTATCTGGCGGGCTACCACGCCGCACCGCTAGACCATTTCTCCCCCGCTCCCTACCATGAGCGCCGGTTACGTTCCGGCTCCAGGTATCCACACGCGCACAGACGACTAGATCCCGGCACCGGAGCCAGACCTCGGCAGCGGACCGCTGACAACACATTCTCTCACCAGACTGGCCCCATGCCCGTGAGAGGAGGTGGAACGAAGGCTTCGGCCCCAATCAGGTGCGATTACTATCAGGGCCCCTTCTTTTGGGGGAAGGTAAGTGCCCGCAAGTCCCCGGTTAGCCGTTTGGAGCGACAGTGATGGGAAGTGAAGCAGACAACCCGAAGGACCGGGTCCCCATCCAGTTGGTGCTTGGTTATCTGAACTTTTCGTCGGGAGTGGCCGATCCGCGGTTTCTGAACGCTCTGGACCAGCTGTTTGGTGAAGTTGCCTCACCTGACCAACGGATTCCCGCGTGGCGTCAGGTTTGCGGTTTTCTTGAAGCCCAGCTTAGCGAGCAATCTCGGGCCGAGCGTGCTTTCGCTGACGTTACCCAGGCTTCGTCTGTGTTGGATCTGCTGACCAACCGCGTTTTGTCGGCATACCGATCCTTCCATTCGGATCTGCTTTTTCACCAGGACGAACAGCTTTTGTTTGGTCCTTTCTTTGTCGGGCGCGCGTTTGAGGCCATCTTGCAACAGGGACCGCCTTGGGATGACCGGAATCGCATCACGGAGGGCGCTATTGCCACTCTGAACGACTACATTGGTTACCGGCCGGTCCCCGCGTTGGAAACACGCCGCCACGAACCATACTCACACGAATGGGTGCGTCCTATTCCGCTTTATGTTCGGGGTGCGGGAGTTCAGCGAGGCCCTTGCCAGCGCGTGGTCACCGAGGCATTAGCCATCCTCGAAGCGACCGATGCGGACATTCTCGACGCGGCCCATTTCGATTTCTCGCGCCTGGACGAGCTGGCCGTAGATCCTCGGGCTTATGATTTTGATCATCCGGTCAACAAACGCCCCAACTATCATTTTGGACAATGGGATCCGCATTGCATTGACAACGCCGGATATTATCGGCGATTCGTGGTTCAGCAGATCACGCTTGATGGTCTGCTTGATCGTGTTCGAGCGACGTCTGATGTATCCGAGGACCAGCTTTTTTTCGAAGCGGCCGCGGTGTTGGCCGGTACCATCCTGATGGCATCAGGTATCAGTGGCAGCGGGCCGACGACGCACGATTCCAGCATAACATTGGGGGTGCTTTTGCCGATCGTGGCCGAGTACCGTGATGCGTTTTATGACCGTTTGATCCAGCGGGCGCGGCCCGAATATCGAAGTCGCCTTCAAGAAGAATTCGTGAGGCGAAGGCAGCCTTTCGGCGGTGCCAGGCAACATCTGAATGCCTGGTTGGCGCGTCAGCGTGCCAGTCAGCTGCAGCATGTTCATTTGGCGAAGATTTTTGCGAGGATGGGATACCCGGCCGCGGCAGGTCGGCAGACGACGATTGTGCCGGTCGCCTCGGCCCGAATGCGGTGCGAAATTGACTGTTGTTTGACGGCCGGTTCATGTGCGATTGGCGAGGGTCGCCTTGAGCAGGCAGTGCAGCTGGCGGATGAGATTGTCGATGTACTTCATCGGGGTATTGAATGCGGGGCAATTGTCGATCCATGGAACATTCTTGGTTTTGACGCGCATTTCAGTCTTTTTCCCGCGTTGGAGAACAGTGTTTACGACCATCGCGTCGATGATCTCGTTCAGCTTATTGAGAATCTACTTGGGTATTACTCGGATATCTGGAGTTCGGCAGCCGCAATTGATCGCCGCGACGTCTGTCAGGCGATCGATCGGCGTTTTCGGGAGACGGCGACCTGGTGGCGTCAATTCGCTGCTCACGAAGTATCGGTGACGGACGCGGTGGACGGATTGGAGGTCTACCGGGCTGCGCAAAACGTCGCCGATGCGCTCACGTTGTGGCACGAGGGTGGTGCCGCGGCCGGCGATGTGAAGTTCTGGGCACCGCATGTCCACATGTTTACGTCGCCCAAGGCGTTCAGCCTGGTGGTCGATGCCCTGTTGAAGCGAGAAGACTTCATCGCGTCCATGGCGTTGCTGGTCCGGTGGTTGAGCGAATCGGAGCGAGTTTCTCTGCGACGGGGGGCCAGCTCTTTTTACGACTCGACCCAGCAATGGCTCTTGAGACTGCTCGCCCGCGTTCGGCAACCAGCGGGACGACTTGCGTTACCGGAGGCACCGGGTCGGCTGGTCGGCAAGTTCTTCGACTACCTCGAAGCGAATGCCGAATCATATTGGAATGCGCCCGACTTTCACATTGGCGGCAGTTCATCCCATTCGACACAGACGCCCCTTCAACTGTCGGATGGTTTGGACGAGGACGAGGAATCGGAGGACGATCTGTTCAGTGCCGCCTACGAAGAAGTTGTCTATTGCGACAGTACCGACGATGGCGTCGAAGGTGAAGTATTCGATCTTGGCGAAACGACTCACGACGAGCTGACACAAGAGTCGCGCCGTATTTCCGATCGGCTCGCCTTCTTGAACTTGATGGCCGGATTATGGAAGCAGGCGGCGGTCAACCAGGCACTTTGCAGTGAAGACGCATCGCAAAAAGGTCCGTTTGACTGCGTCGGCACTCTTCGGCAGTGGATTCAGCATACGGTTGCCAGTCGTGACCGGCTTTTGAAGCTGATGGATGACGTGAGGCACTATCGGATCCCGACAAACGGTGTTGATTCGCAGGCCTTGCGCGAGTACGACCGTCTTCAGGTTGTCAAGGAAACGCTGCTCGACCGCATCGTTGCGACGTCTGTGGAAATGACGGTTGCGGGTCAGATGATACTTGCCGCCTTCTCGGCACGTTCCGACAGCGACGGTGAAGCGGTTGACGAAATGGCCAAGCCGTTTGGTGACGATGCCTCGGTTGCCGTGCGAGTCATGGCAGCACTTCTGCGAGGTGATAACGAGTCCGTCAAACAGCATTGGGCGGAACTGATCCATGGGCTCTCCGGGAAAGCGCTGCTTTACATTCCTCTGTCAAAAGGAGGGAGTCCCATACAAATCGTTGCAACTCGTTACACACAACGTCTGCTACAAGATCTGTTAGCCTGGTTGCCACGGAGAGGGCTATGGACTGAAACGTGTGAATTAGTCGAAACCGCTCGGCGAATGGAAAGGAATAACCCGGTTGGACCCGGTGCCGTCACGGAGTTTGACGAGCTGTTTAAGATCGCCTATCGGGAACTGATCGAAAGCTTGACGATATCCGTCGAATCCTGGTCGGTTCAGCACCGTGAACGCAGACTTGTCGAGTTGCTGGAATCACTGACCGAAGTGATGCTTGGAAGCTGGCTCCAACATAGCCGAACGCTTCGCTTATCGGTCTTGGAACATATTAATGACGATAAGACGTGGGAGCAGTTAGTCCAGTTCATTGAGCGTTACGGAGAGGATTTGTTCACTCAGCAGTTCTTTCATCTGGGCAACTTACGAGCCATTTTGCACCAAGGAGTTGGTAATTGGTTGCGGCGTTTGGCAGAAGCTCCGGATACGGACGAACCGATCAAGCTCGTGCAGGATCTGGGCCGTGGTATCGAGCCACATCGGGCCGAAGAGCATCTCTCTCTGATACTCGAAACGATTGTCGAGAATTTTGGCGAGTATCGTGATTATAACAGTACAACAACGCAATCCGACCATGGCCAGCAGTTGTACACCTTGATCGATTTCCTCCGCTTGAGAACGCAATACGACCGTGTCTGCTGGCACTTGAAGCCGGTAATTCTTGGGCACGAAATTCTGGTTCGCCGTGGCCATGAAGTGGCCGCTGGTCTTTGGCGCCGTACGTTGCTCGAACGCATCGACGAGGAAGCGGATGCGTACGTTACCCGATTGAAACAGTTGCAATCAACCTATTCCATGCATATGTCGACGGTTGCGGACCGAATTGGTGAGCGTTTTGTCCGACCGATGATCATTGACCGACTTCGAGCTCTCGTAAAGCCCGCGATGGAAGATTCGACAGAGGAAACGGGCAGCCCCGCCTTTGATCTTCTGGAAAAGGAAACCGAGGCCCTTGCTGATGAAGCAACCGGAATCGGGTTCGACGTTCCCGTCTGGTTGTTGGCCATCGAAGAAGAGGTGGATCGCGCGGGTCAGATCACACATCAATACAACTATCAGCGTGCAATCGCTTCGGCCGTCCCTCGCTATCTCTTATCGCGTGAAGAGATCGAAACGCAGCTGGAGCGTTGCAATCATGATCACGCAACATGAGCAAGCAGATGTGAACTGTTTTCATTACGTGAGGGGTCATGAACTTTCGGATTATCAGCAGACTGCTGGGCATTGTCGCGCTGTTGATCGGCGCTTAGATGGTGTTTAGTCTGCCTTGGGCATTCCCCTCGGTGGGCTACCGCGCTTCGTTGGATGCGAGCAGAGGTGCCGGCTTGCGCTTTGAGACATCCGGCAGTCTCGCATTGTTGGCCAGTATGGCCGTCTGCGGCATCGTCGGCGGTGGCCTACTGTGGTTCGGCCGCCAGAATCAGGGACGTATCTTCCGTAAGGAAGCGATGGCGGTCGTCGGACTCAGCTGGATCCTGGCAACCGTCTTGGGCGCACTTCCTTTCTTCTTCGCGGGAACGTACCGTTGTTCGGCCGTTCGCTTGCTTGGCCCGGAAGACCCACCAGTCGTTTTTGATTTCGGCTGGCTCCGTTTGCGATCTCAGTGGAAAGAAGCTCCTCGGTTGGATCCGGATGAACATGCTTTGTTCGAGTTGCTTCAAGCGGCGGGCGCTGTCGGAATGACTCCCGAAAAGATTCGCACGACCCTTCCCGGCCGGAATGGGGAAGTCGTCTTGCGGCGTTTGATCGAACGTGAGCCGACTTGGAAGCCGGTGCTGCTGATGCCGAGCAGGCCGAACGGCCTGGGCGACCGGGCGGGAAACTACCGGTTTCGCTGGGTGCGGATGGGAATCGTCGACGCCTTCTTCGAATCGCAATCCGGGTTCAGCACGACCGGAGCGACAGTGATTGCTGATCTCGAGGATTCCGAGTTGATTCCGCATTGCATTCTCTTTTGGCGCAGCACGACTCATTTCCTGGGTGGTTTGGGGATTGTTGTGTTATTCGTTTCACTTCTTGGTGGCGGCGCTGCCGGCAAAGCACTGATGCGCGCGGAGATGCCGGGGCCCACCAAGGAGGGCGCGACAGCTCGCATGCAGCAGACTGCCTGGCTGTTTGTCGCCGTCTATGTCGGCTTGAACGGTATGCTTGCCCTGATTCTTAAACTGGCCGGGCTCTCCGCTTTTGATGCACTATGCCATGCGTTTGCCACCATGGCCACCGGCGGATTCAGTACCTATAACTCGAGTGTCGGACATTTCGTGAATCATCCGGATAAGTACAACAGCGTTGTCATCGAGTACACGATAACCGTTTTCATGATCCTGGCCGGAACCAATTTCACACTGCTTTACCTCTGCGTGATTCGGCAACCTGGAAAGCTGTTGGCAGACGCCGAATGGCGAGCCTATATGGGATTGATCTTCCTGGCCACATTGATCGTGATTGTTTTCGGCTTGCTCCATGGCGATTTTCCGGACTTCAACAGCGGGCTGCGCCATGGCCTGTTTCAAGTCGTTTCGATCATTACGACAACCGGATTCGGTACTCATGATTTCGACCAGTGGAACAGCCTTGGACGCGCTGTCCTGTTCGTGCTGATGTTCGTCGGCGGCTGTGCCGGGAGCACCGCCGGCGGCATGAAAGTGATTCGGCACGTGCTGTTGCTGAAAATCCTCCGCCAGGAGATCGAATTATCCGGACACCCAACTGTCATCCGACCGCTCAGACTACGCGGAAAGGCGGTCTCCGATCCGGACTTGCGAAAAAACGTTCTTGTCTACAGCTGCCTGATCATGGTGATTTTTGTACTCAGCTGGGTGTTCATCGTCGGTTTTGAACCGAATATCACCTGGGGGAATACGATCGAGCATAAATTGATCGATTGTGCCAGCGGCGTTGCCGCAACACTCAATAATATCGGGCCCGGATTGGGCATTGTGGGTGCTACTCAGCAATACACGGCATTCAGTCCCGTGACCAAAATGTTGTTCGTCTGGCTGATGATGCTCGGGCGAATTGAGATCTTCTCGATCCTCGTGCTTTTTTCCCCTCGTTTTTGGAGAACGATTTAGCACGCGACCATCATATCAAAGGATTTTCAATCTGGATGGCCGGTGGCGGCGTGCGTGGTGGGATCGCGTACGGTGCCACGGATGACTTCGGATACAATGCCGTTGAAGATCGATTTCACGTGCGCGATTTCCACGCTACCCTGTTGTACCTGTTCGGGATCGACCACCGCCGCTTGTCCTATAAAATGCAGGGATTGGACGTGCGCCTGACTGGCGTCGAGCAAGCAAATGTAGCCCGGCAGATCCTGGTGTGAAGGGGAATCCGTCGTCGGGCTGATTCACCGTCCAGCGTGAACCACCAACCGGTTCCGGATAGTCGCTCAATTCGGTGGAGACGACCACGGTTCTGAAGTCCGCGATCAAAGAAGTTCGGGCCAAATCGCGTCGCTGACCAGCAAGCCGCGCCGCGAAAGGCGGATACGGTCCCCCGCCTGTTCAAAGAATCCCAGTGCCGTGTACTCTCGGATTGCCGTGCCTGCCAGTTGTTCGATGCGAAATCCCGTCCGTGCTGCAAATGCCGTATACGAAACACCCTCGAGCATCCTCAGTTGGAAGACCAACTGTTCACGAGCCCGGTCTTCAGGCGAAAGCCGTTGTCGCTCGGCAACGGGAGATTGGCCGGCCAGGACACGTTTCAGATACGTTGTTGTGCTCCGGTGGTTTACTTCACGCTGGCCGTCAATGTAGCGCGCGGCCCCTGGACCGGCAGCGAAAAAAGGCTCTCCCTTCCAATAGACTTCATTGTGTCGGCACCGGTGCCCCGGCTTGGCAAAGTTTGATACTTCATAGTGTTCCCAGCCGAGTGAAACGAGGCGATCGATCGTCCACTCGTACATGGCTCGTTCAGTCTCTTCGTCCACTTGCCGCAGCTTGCCTCGCCGCAAGAGGCCGAAGAAGCGAGCACCCCGTTCATACGTTAAACCGTACGTCGAAAGGTGGTCCGGATTTAAATCGATCGCGGACTGCAAGTCGTTCTGCCATTGTGCCAATGTTTCACCCGGAACGGCGAAAATCAGATCAAGTGAAACGGACGCGAAATGCCGACGTGCTTCATGGAAAACACGACGGACGTCGGCTGCGCGGTGAGTACGCTCCAAGGTCGTCAACTTGCCCGCGTCGAAAGACTGAACACCGAGGCTGATTCGAGTGATTCCCGACTCAACCAGGGCCTCCATGCGCTCCGAGTCGAGGTCGGACGGATTGGCTTCCATCGACCATTCGTAACCGATCGTCGGCGGAAACCAATGTCGCATGAGGCAGCACAGACGGCGCAAATGCTCGATGCTCAACTGAGTCGGTGTTCCCCCGCCGATATAAAGTGTGTCGATGGGCCGAGGCACATTGAGCGTTTGGAACTCCAGTTCCAATGCCCTCAACAGAGGCTCATGCAGGTCTTTCCGACCCGCAGTGACCGTGAAATTGCAATATCCGCATCGATGACGGCAGAAGGGAATGTGGACATAGACGGAACGAGCCGTGGTGGCCATGATTCTACAACCACAAATGGATGCGACCGTCGAGCAGGCCGGGTAAAGCCTTTTCAACGAGAACTCGAATTTGCTGGTCATGATAGCGAGTACTGAAATGCCCGAAAATGATCCGTTCGTTTTGGAAACGATCCTGTCGAGCAACCACGTCATCCAAGTGGATGTGACCATGTTTGTGAATCAGGTCTTTACGATGGCTTGGTGCCACAAAAGTCATCTCCGCGATCAAGATTTGCGCACGGTACATGTCCGGGCAATCATCGAGTCCACTTGGACGGCTGTCGCCTAGGTAAGCGACCCGCGGCAACCGAAGTTCCTTGGCAACTTCGATTCCCTTTGCACGAAGATCTCTGATTTGCTCGCCCGTCAACTCCTGATACTCAGGCTTCAGTTTTCGACGTCGTTCCCAGACGATATAGCCGAGTGCCGGAACGGTATGCGCGACGCGGTGTGCTGTCACAACCAGTTCACGCGATACATCAATTTCGTCACCGGGTGAAACAGGGACCAGCGTACATGGCAAACGGCCACGATCTAATCGCGACACGACCTGCAATAGCTGACCGATCGCACCGATGGCATGTTCGGGCACGTAAATTGTCGGTGGGGTCATTTTCATCATGCGGCGTCGAGCCACATAGACCGGCAGAGCTGCAATATGATCCAGGTGCGTGTGCGTGACGAACCAGGTTGCCGTACCCATGAAATCCCATGGTTGAGCGCCCAAGTCAAACCCCAATTTGTACTCGGGAACTCGCCAGTAGGTTTGCACGGCAGCTCGTGAATATCCCTCGATCGTCAGGCCGTCGTGGACCAGTTTCTTGATCGGCGCGTTGTCTGTCATGGCATTACTTCATCGATGAGCCCATCGAAGGCTGTACCTGGAACATGGTCCGTGGGGCCCCCCCTGGCTCGTAATCGAACAACGATATTCTCGCCGGGCGTGGGCGTGCTAGTCTACGAGGAATCACGGGCACGTGATAGGGGCCTCGATAACATCCCGTGTTTCCAAAGACGTTCTTAAGCGACGAATGGTTCGGGTTCCTTGTGAAGTCACGTGCCCGATGCTCACACCCGCCGTCGCAATGTTGTCAGGGGCCGTCGGCCGGGAAGATCGTCGGTGACTGACCGTAGTCGGCGCGTTCGCTCGAGGGTGAAACAGCCCACCCCCGGCCAGTTGAGAATCTCGTCTTGACGGGGCGGGACGTTCTTCCGCTTTTTCTGCCGTAAGGAAAACAGTGCAAAGTGAAAAGTGCAAAATGCAAAATGACCGTACGATCGCCTTTCAGGCCGTCGATCGACGATTCAAATCGAGTTTATTGTCATGTTCCCGGAACTCACCTTGCGCTACGTTTGGAATCCAATCGCATCGGATCGAAAAACCCCTTTTTCGACGGACTGAAAGCCCATCGTACATTCGATTTTCTGCAGCGCTGGGGTTAACGAGGCTGCGATGGCAAATCCTTCGGAACTGGGCGTTGGGCCGACGTGCCCTCCATGGTATTCCAGTCGGTTGCCGCGTCGAATTCCCTTCCTGGCGTGATCCAGATTTCACTCAGTGGATCAGGCTGCTCGGTCCGTACGCTGTGATGTCGCACTAATTCCAGAATTGCGAGAAACACACCAATCAACGCCGATTTGTGCATCCCCTGTTGGAACATTTCCGAGAACGCGGCTCGACCATGCTCGACCAACCGGTTGTGAATACGTTGCATGTAAACGTGGATTGGCGTGTCATCGTAGACAATGCTTGACGGTTGGACCGCACGGCGGTCTCGAATAATTCGGCCGAATGCACTGACCAAGTCCCATAATTCAATTTCGTGGATAGGCTGGTCTGCTGGAGCGACACGGCGCGGTGGCAAATCGTCGGACAGGCGACCAAAGCGTTTCTGCCACTCCCTACCCCGCTCGTCCAGCATGCTGGCTGCGTCCTTGTACTGCTTGTACTGGAGTAATTGCTGGACCAATTCCTGGCGGGGATCTTCAAGGGGCTCCTGAGCCTCCTGGTTCTGAGGCAGAGCGTCTCTGGATTTGATTTCAATCAACGTGCTGGCCATTTCGATAAAATCACCCACCGCATTCACATCCAACGCCTGGATCACCTCCAAGTGCTCCAAGTATTGCGCTGTAATTATCGAAATCGGGATGTCCATGATGTCAACCTCGTGCTTACGCACAAGATATAACAGCAGATCCAAAGGGCCCCGGTAATTGGCCACATCAACGCGAAAAGCCATACGCGATATTTTCCATTGCTAGCGGCGCTCGTGGATTAGATTGAAAACTAGTAACACTTTAGCCAGATGGCAAGTGATCGACTCAGCGGGAGGGCGAGGCTCCTGCCGAGCCGTTCGGGCCAACAAAACAAGCGGCTCAGCGGGAGCTTTGCGCCCCCGTTGGCCCAGTTAAGCTAACAGTTGCCGCCTCTTTTTGCCAATCAAAGCCCCGTCGGAGTCTTTTCCACGCGTCGTATTGCTGCATGGTATAATCGATAGCGTCGTAAGGGACCGGTTCATCTTCTTCAAACGTCGGCGCTTAACGCCAACGACTTGAATAAAGGCCGGATTCATCGACCGGAAGGCCCC
>JAJSAJ010000421.1 GCA_024274855.1 Planctomycetota bacterium
AAACACGATGAGCGTCTCCTCCTCCAGCCCATTGGAACGTAGGGCGTCAAGCATCTTTCCAATCTCCGCGTCGACCGTTTCGACCATCCAATAGTAGGCGTGCAGGTACCGACGCCACTTCGTGTCGTCGAACGACTTCTGCTCTGAGTGCCTGGTCATGTAGTACTCGCGCAGGACCGTGGCTTCGTCATCGGGAACGCCGAAGTTGCCGGGTAGCGGTGGGCATTCGTCGAGCGGAATATCGGGCACGGGATACCTTTGAAATCCATTGTGTTCTCCCATTGCCCAGCGGACGTTTTCCCACGTTCTTGACGCGAGCTTCGATGTGATCGAGACCGGACACGTCCCACCCGCCAGTAGCAGGGCAAAACGTGACGCCCGGCCGGTCCTGGCTGGGAGTGACGTGGACCAGCAACGTGGAACCGTTCCGCTGGATGCTCGCGTCGGGTGTCGCCATGGCGCTGTCGATCGCCTTAGCGGGATCAAACGGCAGATGCTTCGGATCGGGTGTGGGAAACGCGAAGGAAACCGGCGTGTTCAGGACCGCGCCCGACGCTGCGGGAATCAACTGCCACAGAACGATCCCGTTCTTGGGTAGGTCGGGATGGTTTAGCGTGATGGAGCCGCGGTCCGGGGCCCGCCAGCAATCTTCTACCTTTTCGATCCCTCCCGGATATTCCGGGTCCGCCACACAGTTGCTGTGGTCCTGATCGATCACGTATTTCACGATCCTTACTTTTCCTTCACCCAAAGCCGAGAAAACGTCCGGCAGTTTCTCGACCCGCAAGTGGACGTTCCGCGCCTTGCCGTAATTGACCACTTGCACGATCAGTCCGTCACTCTGGACGGAGGCGAGTACCAGGTCGTCACTGGCGATCGCATTGTCGACCGCGATCTCCCATTGCTTGTGCATGCTGAGGAACTTCATCGAGCAACCGCTCGGAAGCATGCGCAACTGCTCAGCTTTCGTACCCGGTTCGTTGGGACCATCGAACCACATGAACCGCGTCTGGATCTCGGCGATGTGATACTGGACCCAGGGCATGATTTTGATACCTGGGCTGCACACATTCGTAAAGTACAGCGATTTCACCAAGCCCGCGCCGTTGATCAGGTTGTACTCCCTGCTGCCGGCCGGGGGATGATAAGGATCGTGCTCGGTGATGAAGAGAGGAAGTTCCTTGGGCAGACCGTGATTCGACAACAGCCTTTTTACCAACGGCTCTCGATGCGCCGTCGCCGCATAATCGTTGTGGTATTCATGCCAGGAGACAAAATCCAATCGCTTGTTCGGCGATCTGTCTTTTGTGAAGTTCTCGAAAAAGAGGTCCAACTTCTCAATTATCTTGCGACCGCTACCGGTAACAACCGGCCCGCCCACCAGGACCCTCCCCTCGCCGGCAAGTCCCAACTCCGCATTGGCTTCGTTCACTGCCTGGTAGGCGAGTCGATAGAAATGGTAGTATTCATCGGCCGTACAACCGATGAAGCCCTTCAGGGCATATTCATTGCACACTTCGACATAACGCAGGTTGGGGCAGACTTCCTTGTAGTGCTTCACGGCGCTCTTGAAGATCGTTTTCCAGTCGTTCATGGTGACGCCCAGTTTTCCATACAGGATATCGCGTTCATAGCGTCGGATGGTCAACATGACCGCGTCGCTATGCGTGCCAAAGGCTCTCAGGTAGTCGTGGAAAGGCACGCGTGTTTCCGAAACGCTTCCCCAGGTTTCCTGGTGTTTTTCAAGGACGTCGTCGTATTTGTGGACTCCGATTTGGTAGTTGTAGTTGACCTGCCGAGTTCGATAGTCCCACATTTCATCAAGGTTCAACCAGCATCTGGTGATTTTCGCTTTGCCGAATTCCCGCTCACTCAGTTCGGCGAGAACCGGGGCTGGTGCCTTCTGGATTGACGTGTTTCGGTAAGCGACCAGATCAGGAAACGGGCGAAAGTACTTCGACGCGTCGATGGTTCGCGCAATGCCGGAAGAGTTACCGGACACGACGGATGACGACCCGGGCTGCTCGCCGCGAGCGGCGATTGTCGTGAACAGGAGACACGGAAGCAGGATAACCAGCGAGCAAGCGAGCTTCGCATTGTTCATGGCGGACCTTTTCGGTATTCGAGTGTGGGTTTGTTCTTCTGTAACCGTTCACGGAATGTAGGCCGCCGCCTCGTTTCCAAGGGGTCAGACCCATTTTCGGCGACAAAACGTGTTCGCGTAAAGAAACACTTTCTCCGCCGAAAATTGCGTCAGACCCCAGCGGCGTGAACGGCTACGATGCCGATGTCACCATCTACACGGCACAGTCCGGCGGGACCAACTGGATGTCGATGCCGCCCGAAACCAGCAGGGACGATCCGGTAATATTGCCGGCCTTCGAAGATGCAAGAAAGGCGGCAGCCTCGCCGATCTCCTCCGGACTGGATTCCTTGCCCAAAGGCACGTTCTGCCAACGCCGCTGCTTCGTCTCCTCCGGCAGGGCGTCCCAACGCTCCGTGTAAATGTATCCCGGAACGACGAAATTGACTCGGATTTGGTACTCGGCCAGCTCCACGGCGATCGCTCGCGTCAGGCTGTTCACGCCGCCCTTCGAGATGATGTAGGCGGCACGATCGCGCAGAGCACGCTCGGCCGTGTTCGATCCGATATTGACGATGGCCCCACCACCTCGGACAACCATTTGCCGGGCGGCATACTGAGCACACAGCGCGTAGCCGCGAAGATTGACGCCCAGCACTTCATCGAAAAAAGCGATCGGCATGTCCAGGAAGGAATAGCCGAGGCCGAGGTGACAGGCGTTGTTCACCAGTACATCCAGCCCACCCACCTGCGCCTCGATGAATGCGAACGCACGTGCCACATCGTTCTCGTCAGCCACGTCTGCCGCGATCGGTAAATAGCGTTCCCTCTCTGTGCTCGCGTTACGGCTGAGTGCCTGGGCGATTTCCTCGACTTGCTCTGCTGATCGCCCGTGAACGAAGACGGTTGCGCCATAGCTTCCGAAAACCTTGGCGATGCCCAATCCGGTATTGCGTGCGGAGCCGGTTACCAAAACGTTCTTGCCTTTGAACATGCTCTATTGCCCTTGCTTGGATCGTCAGAAATACAGTTCGCAGGTACTCTTACTCAGAATCGTACTCTTAATCGTAATCTCACTCATCAGAAATACGATTCGGCCCCGGGAGGCCGAATATCGGTCAGGTTGCCGCGGTAGTGCCGCAGTGGGCAAGGTCTGTAAGGGTGGTCGCTAAACGCTTCCTCGTTCAGTTCCAGTCCCAGACCGGGACGATCGGGAATCTCGAAGTATCCATCCTGGAAGACGAGACTTTCGGTCGTCAGATCCTTGCGCCACGGGATGTCGGTGGCCATGGTTTCCAATAGGTAGAAGTTGGGCGTACAGGCAGCCAGTTGCAATGTCGCCGCGTTAGCGATCGGGCCGCTGGGATTGTGCGGCGCGAAAGGCAGTTGGTACGCCTCGGCCATGGCGGCGATCTTCTTGCATTCGCCGAGCCCGCCCGCGTGGGACACGTCGGGTTGAATGATGTCGGCGGCACGTTTCTCGAACAGTTCCCGAAACTGGCAGCGATGATAGAGTCGTTCACCGGCGGCGATGCTGACCCGCGATTTTGCCCGCACATCGGCCAATGCATCCAAGTTTTCCGGCGGGACCGGTTCTTCAAAGAACAGCGGCCGAAACGGCTCCAACTCACGGGCAATCGAGCAGGCCGCCGGCACATTGAACCGGCCATGTCCTTCGATCAGCAGGTCGGTGGCATTACCCACTGCGTCGCGGACGGCGCCGACGACCGCCATTGCGTCGTCGAGTTCTTTCGCGGAAATATTCATGTAGGCGTTGCCGAAGGGATCCCACTTGAGCGCCTGGAAGCCCCGCGCCACAGCCGTTTTTGCTTTCTCCGCAAAGGCCTCCGGCGTCTTCGCACCGGCGAACCACGCGTTGGCATAAGCCTTGACGCGGTCGTTGCACTTGCCGCCCAGTAGGCGATAGACCGGCACTCCCAACTCCTTGGCCGAAATATCCCACAAAGCCATCTCCACAGCGCTCAGGGCAGACATCAAGACAGGCCCCGTCCTCCAATAGGAATCGCGATAGAGGGCGTGAAAATGACGCTCGATCTCGCGTGGGTCCTTGCCCAACAGATAGCCCTTCAACTCCAAGACGGCGGCCGCGACCGTCTTCTCCTTCATCTCCAGAGTCGCTTCACCGACTCCCGAAAGGCCTTCGTCCGTGTCGATCTTGACGAAGACCCAATTCGTCCGGTAGCAATGAACCACATAGGTCTTCAAGTCGTTGATTTTCATGCAGCCGTCTCCTCGACAATTCGATCCTTCCTGAAAAAGAAGATCAAGCCCACGGCCACCGCCAGACCACCGATCACGTAGCACATCGAATAACCCGCGAACGCATAAGGCAGGCCCTTGCCCGGTTCAAGGGTCTGGCGCAGATAGCCCATCAGCCAGGGGGCGATGGAGCCAACAAGAAACGCCAGCATCACCATGACGCCCACTGCCGAGCCGCGGTATTTCGGCTCGATGACGTCGAACAACGACGCGTGCGTATTGGATTCGTAGAGCCCTCGGAACAAGCCAAACACGGCCATCCAGGCGTAGACCGCGAAAGCCGATTGCGCCAGTCCCATGAACAAGATCGCCGGAGCACCGAGAAACATGGCAACCGTCTGCATCGTCATCCGAGCGCCGGCGTATTTCTTCACCCAGGCGTCGGACAAAGCTCCTCCGATCAACACACCCACGAGTGCCGTGACATGGTGGTAGAACATCGAGTACCCACCAGCCTGCGACAGGGAGAGATCGAATTTTTCGCGGACGAACTCCGGCGCCGAAACAACATACGCGTTGTTGACGAAAACGATGGCGGTAAACCCAACAGTCAACAGTAACGCAGTTGGCGTTCGGAAGATGATTCCCAGCATGGATAGGGGATTCTGCCATTCGCCCTTCGTCTCGGACCTCTTCGTTTCTCCACCGTCTTTCAGGCGGAAGACGAAAACCACGCCAAGCAGGATGCCTGCCGTGCCGTAGACGTAGAACGCCGACCGCCAGCCCCAGCGATCGGCAATGTAGCCTCCGAGAAAGCCGCTGACCATGATGCCGAGATACATGGCAGCCTGGTGGATCGACATTGCCAACGCGCGCGTTGCCTGATGAAACTTCGCCATCAATGCGTAGGCCGCGGGCGCGTAGAACGACTCGCCACCCGCAGTCGCCACACTGCGCAGCATCGTCAAGCTGACCAATCCCCGACTCAGACCGGTAAACAACGTGGACGTACTCCAGAAAAACAACGCGCCGGTAATCACCCACTTCTTGCGAAGCATGTCGCCCAGGTATCCCGCGATCGGCATCAGTACGGCAAGCGTGAAGAACAGCACGGTACCGACGAATCCAAGTTGCGAGTCGCTAAGTTGCAGCTCCCCACGAATCTGCGGCAACACGACGCCGTAAATCGCGCGATCCCCTTGATGAAAAAAGAACGCCAGGCACAGCAGGGCGAGCAGCTCCCACTTGTAGTTCCGGTGAATCACAGCAGCTCCTTGTGTACGCAGCGTCTCGTCGGACAGCACCGTTTCGGCTTCAAACCCTTGAACATCGCAATCCGAAGCGTAAGCGACGGAATATGCCGCTCATACTACTCTCTCCTCCTCGCAAGCACGGCCGAGTATCGCCGGGCCATCGCCTCCACCCAGTCATCCCAGGCAGCCAACGTCTCCTCACCCTCGGACAGATTGCCTTCCGGGCCCAGCACGGCATGGGCGTCGTCAACAGCATTCCTGCCGGTCCCTGTGATGCTCTGCTTCATTTGATGATCGTTCCGTTCGTCGATGCTCACTTCGTCGATGTTCCCTTCCGCGGAAGTTGACTTGCACGCATCAACGGAAGAGCCTTAGTTTACGGTCTGGCGAGCCTGAGTTGCAATGACTTATAATGCCATTTGCATGATAGATTTGGACAGATCAGAAAACGATCGTATTTCCCATGAAGATCGAAACACCGTCATCGAGATGCGCGGCCGTTTGTATTGATACGCGAGACGGCGCCGGACGACGCCGCCTCCGTGGCGTGACCCAATTCGTGCAGCAGCATGGGTGGCGAATGATGTTGGTGCGCCGTCGCGGCAAGGAGGCTGCCCGAGAGGTGGCCAGATTAAGCCCGGACGGAATCATCACATACATTGCGGATCAATCGCTTGTCGACGTGGCCAAACGCCTGTCCGTGCCATTGGTGGATACGGCGATCTCGGAGGTGGATGTCCCGATGTCCGTGTCGCTGGACAACGCCGCAGTGGGCCGCTTGGCGGCCGAGGCCCTGACCCGACTTGGTCTAAAGCACTTCGGCTACTGCGGTGTACGGGGAAAGCGGGCTTCCGACGAGCGCCGCTCGTATTTTACGCAGCACCTCCAAAAAAGCAGCTTCACGCTTGCCGCGTTTGTGCAGCGCGTCGCCGAAGGCGAATCGCGGATGAAGCCGCTAACCAACTGGCTCACGTCACTGCCGAAGCCCGTCGGAATTCTGACCTTCGACGACAAACTCGGGGAACGTGTGTTAGCGGCCTGCCGCTGGTCCGGCCTGTCGGTACCCGATTGGGTTGCCGTGCTGGGCATCGGCAACGACGATCTGATTTCGAAGCTGACATGGCCGTCACTGTCCAGCATCAACGTCCCGGCGGAACGCATCGGCTTTGAAGCGGCCCACATCCTCGATCGCGCGATGCAAGGTATGGCGGTTGAGCAGTCACAACGACGACTCCCGCCAACCGGCGTTACCATGCGGGGCTCGACCGACTTGCTGGCGGTGCAGGACACGGCAGTCGAGTCGGCGGCCCAGTATATTCGCGAACATGCCGGCGAAGCGATCGGCGTGGAGCACGTCGCCCGTGCCGTGGGTATATCGCGTCGCACACTCGATCGACGATTTGTCAAGGCACTTGGCCGATCTGTTCACGAGGAACTGGCTGCTGTCAGAATGCAAAATGCTTGCACGATGCTGTCCGAAAACCAGGAGACCGTGGGCAGCATCGCCGCAGCGTGCGGCTTCAGTACAGCGGCCTCGTTCAGCCGGGCATTCCACTCACACACCGGTTGCTGGCCCACCGAGTACCGCAACCGGTTCCGTGGTTGATGGGCGCCGTCACTTTTGGCCGCCAGAAATTGGTGTAGACGCCGACTGGTTTGCTCGCCTCCTTCATGTCTTCTTCGAAGCTTGGTTCCAATTCCAATTCTTCGACGTCTCTGAAATTATCACCTAGGCAATCTGCCGGAAGACGTCCGGTGGTGCTTTGGACAATTGACTTTGGTGTTCTCGTCATACAGAATCATTCGTAAAGATGAATATCGGGGGTGACTGGCAAAGAGAACCAACAGAGGCTGAGAATACCGCCGGTTTCCATCGGGGTGCTGACTGCTGCGTGTTGGATCATGATTCCGTGGCAGCAAGACAACTGACGTAAAACGAGTGTTGTTTTCAGAAGAGCTCTTTTGATGACAACACGTATTTCGAGATGGTACTTGCTGACGTTATTGCTCATCGTGCGACCGGCGGCCGTTACTGCCAAGCGACCGGGCGAGCGGCCAGCATGGCCGCCGGCGACGGGCGTCATTTCGAGCCAGGAAATGTTCCTGCCACGCAACCAGAAAATCATCGCTCCGGTAAAAGTCGATGGCATTCAGTGGGGCAGCGCCGTTTATCCCGGCGACCTGAACACGGACAAAGCGGACCGGTTGAAACGCGCGATCGAGCGAGTGCATGCAACGGGGGCCAAGTACATCGGCAGCATCAACGGAGGCGGCTTCCACCATCGCACGATGAACAGTGAAGCCATCATCAGAAGGAGAGTGAAATGACAATGAGATGGTGGATGGCGCACATTTTGCTTGGCACAACTCTGTTGGGCGAGGCTCCTGCAGTCTCGGCAGGAAATAACGACGCTCCCGCCGGAGCATTTTCCGTGTCGGCGTTGGAGAGCGTGACGACTGGCCTGCGTTTCGATCCCGCCAACGGCTCGATCGTGTCGATTGTGGACAAGCCAAGCGAACGAGACTTTACCACGCAACCTGCACCGCTTTATGAACTAACTTTCGCGGGGCCGAATCGGCATCTTACGTCATTTGACGCAACAGACGTGACGGTGAAGAAGGATGGCCGTGGCTTTGTGGTCGAGGCGTTTCGACATGGAAATACTGGAGTTCACGTCACCTGCACTTTCAGACCTTTGGACGGAACTCCGTTCATTTTGGCCCGCATCCAAATTCGCTTGGACGAGCCGAGAAAACTCGCATCGGTACGCTTCCCTACCGTGGCCTTACCACTGCCATTGGGCGATATCGGCAGCGATGACGCGGTATTGCTTCCCTATTGCGACGGGTGCGTCGTTACCGACCCCCTGGCAAACGGCATCAACCGGAAAATGCAATATCCGGGCCCGGCGTCAATGCAAATACTCGCCGCGTTCGACAAGACGGCGGGAATGTATCTGGCCTGCCACGACAGTCAAGGTTACCTGAAGCGTTTCTCCGTCGAGAAGCGGGGGAGCCTTTTGCATCTGAGCGTGGACCACGTGCCAAAATTCGTTCCGGAACGCGAGTGGTCATTGGCTTACGACGTGGCAATCTCCACATTCCGCGGCGTGGCCGAATCAGACTCGACAACATGGGAAGACGCGGCCAACCTGTATCGTTCCTGGGCTGTGGAGCAACCCTGGTGCCGGCGCACACTGGCCCAGCGAGTCTCCGCCGACGAAGTGCCCAAGTGGCTGACCGAACCGTCCTTGTTCTACGCGTACTCGCTGCGAGGGGACTCCCAGAATGGCAAACGCATAAACCGCATGCCACTTGTGGTCGAACAGGCGGATGCCTGGCGTGAAGTGACGGGCGGTCCGACAACGTTCATGCTGATGGCGTGGGAAAAACGCGGCGCGTGGGTTACCCCCGACTACTTCCCTCCCTTCGGTGGTACCGAGGCGTTCCGTGCCATTACGAGCAAGCTTCATGCCCACGGCCACCGAGCGCTCGTGTTTCTGTCCGGACTCAAATGGACGTTACAGAAGACTACCAAGGGCGGCAGTGTCGACGATCGCGACGAGTTTGATCGGCACGGCCGGGCTCACGCCATCAGCGACCCTACAGGAAAAGCGACCATCTATGGTGACCCGGGACAGGGTGTCGGGCGATATGCCCAACTCTGCGGAGCCACCCCATTGGCGCGGGAGATTCTGTTGGACTCGACGCTGCAATGCCAGCGACTGGGAATCGATTGTGTTCAAGTCGACCAGATTGTCGGCGGAGGACTGCCTCCCTGTTACCATCCCGATCACGGACATCCACCCGGCGGAGGCAACTGGTGCGCGAAGAGGCTCTACGATACCTTCGCGGAGATCCGGCGCACAGCAAAAGCAGTCGATCCTGACTTCGCATTCGCCATCGAGGAGCCGGCCGAATTCTTTATTCCCGTGCTCGACACGTACCACGCCCGTGACTACAAGCAGGCCAGTTGGCCGCGCACCGGGCGCGGCGTAAAGGGCGTTCCACTGTTCACACACGTGTATCATGACTACCTGCACGGCTACGGCGGCGACAGCTGTCAAGTGAGTACCCAGCCATGGCCCGTTTCGCTCTACCAACAGGCGGCAAATTTGATCTGCGGAAAAACTCCCGGTGTGGCTGTATGGCAACGATCGTTCGCCCCCCGATCCACGCACGAGTTCCAGCGACGGATGCTGAGAAGTCACTTCGACCTTTGGCGTGGGCCCGCCCGAGAGTTTCTCGTGTTTGGCCGGAGAATCGCTTCCCCAGCACTCAACGTGTCCACTCAGAAAATAAAGTTCTACGACTCGAGGAAAAAGACGCGGACGGCGATTGAAGTCCCCAGCGTTCTGCACAGCGCGTGGCGGCTCCCCGACGGCCGAACGGGCCATGTCTTCGCCTGTGTCGCCTTCCAAGAAGTGTCGTTCGTGGCCCTTGGCCACGCGTTCAGCCTGCAGCCGGGAGAGATCGCGTTCAGGATCTTGGAATGATCCGGACACGCGGAGCGACATCTACCCGCGCGAGTTCGCGGACGGTTGGGCCGCAGCGAATCTACCGAGTGCCAACGCCGTCGGGAACCCCGTCGGGAACCCCGCCCCCGGTCGGATATATTGGCAACCGTTTTCCAACCAGACGCCGCGCCCACCCGTGTGCGATTTCGCACTTGGTGAACCGACGTATCCAGTCAACGTAGTCTTCTCCATACTCAGCGTAGCGAACCACAGGCTTGCGGCATGCGTACCTGGTCCAGTAGCTCCGTGGCGGCCGCCAAGAATCCGCTAGACTCGACCTCATATACTGATAGAATCAAATGTCATGGAATTGGGCGGAATCTAAGCTCTGATGGCATCCTCGCGTTCAGTTGTCGCTATTCCAAAAGTAAAAACAATATACGAAGAGGAGCTGAATTATGCCCGAGAACGTACCTGATCATCCCAGCATCCGTTATGCGGACGGCGTGATGATTATTGATCCGCCGAGTGTGGTGTCTGACCGACTGGAAATTGCTAATCTCAGCGAGGCTTGGCTGAGCGCAATTGAAGCTAACCGTCCGAATCGAGTGGTCGTCAGTTTGGATCAGGTGAGTTTCTTTGGATCCGAGGCGATTGGAGTGATCTTGCGCATGGCCAAACGCATTCGAACGTATGGAGGAAACATCAAACTTTGCAGCATGGGAAAAGTGGTACGAGAAATCTTCGACATTTGTCAGATCGTTCCGATTCTGTTCCACGTTTACGACTCGACGGCAGATGCAATCGCAGCATTTGACGAGTGATCCGTGTAACGATAAATAATTCCATAAGCAACAATCGGTTGCCTCGCTTCAGCAACTTCAGATATCCGCGCAGGTTGGCTGAACGTGTGGCGTGAGGCGGACGATCGTCGTTCTGGAGCAAGAAAAACACATTCCCTCACCAGCACTGGGATTACGTGTTGCGCGAACGTTTGGGGGCCCGATTGAAGATGTATTCGCATTGGAACCCTGGCATGCCGACAGGAAAATCGGCAGCTGTTCGTGCCTGACTGTCGACCGTGCGGCAACACATATTGCAGCGAGTTCTTTGAGAGTGAATCGCAGCCGAACTCTGCGGCAAAGCAGATCTTGTCGGGTAGCGGTGAGTTCTTTCCATTGCGCACGTGCAAATCCGAGAAAAAGAGTACACCATGTTTCGACACCTTGCCATGAAGCGAGCCGATGGCCGCCAGTATCACGCACATGGACGATGGGGTCGGACGCATTGTCGTCGCGCTGCGGAATAGCGATCAACGGGAAAACACGCTGATCGTATTCGCTTCGGACAACGGTGGCCAGAAATCGTGGACTGCACCTGCTACGCAGTACAAGGGACGTTACGAACCTCACACAACGCTCGGGAACAACCGGCCATTGCGAGGGTGGAAGGGCGATTTGTACGAGGGGGGGATTCGCGTACCCGCATTTGTCAATTGGCCGGGCCGTATCCCGGCAGGCCAGACACTGCAATCCCCCGTCTCGATCCTTGATTGGATGCCGACATTCTTTTCCATCGCCGGGCACCGACTTGCACCAGACGCCCGCCTGGAGGGAAAGAACATTTGGCCGCTGTTGATGGGCCAGGCAAAACCCGAGCCTCGTACCCTCTACTGGCGATCGCCCGGCCGACTTGCAATCCGCCAGGGTGATTGGAAGCTACTGACCGACAGACGTTTCCAACGAGCCGAATTGTACAACCTGGCCGATGATCCGAACGAAGAAAAAGACTTGGCCCAGTTGAATCCCGATCGCGTGATCGATTTGACAAAGGCTCTCAAGAAACAGGTCGCTCGAGATCCAGGCAAACGCTCATCCAAACAGACGCATGTCTCACACGGGGCCATGCCTGCCAAACTATGATGGCCGGATCACGGACGGTAGAATAGACCGGTGCCCCGCATACTGCGAGGTATCCCGGCGGGACAAACAAAGGGCTGTACATCGTTGCCTATCCGCCATTCTGTCAAGGATCTTAATTCCGGTCGCGTGTACAAGCTGACTCGCTCGTTGTCTGAGTAGAAAGGATGATGCTCGTGAGCAATCCTCGCTTCATATCATTCGCATGCATTCCGCTAGTTTGTCTCCTGGCGACTGCAGGCCCGCAAGCAACGGGCCAATGCGCGCAACCGCCCCGATCAGTGAATTGGCAAGTTGACGCGAGATCCGAGGACCGAGCGTGACGCGGATTCCGAACTCCGGTCTCGCACGGGAAAGCGTGCCACGGATCAGGGCCTGCTTTCGATCACACTGAACGACTATCTAACACTTGTGAAATGGACGGCCCGTTTGCTACGAACTGGCCAGCGGAAAACGATCCCCAAGAACTTGGAAGCGATACTCGATCGTTTGAATCTGGACCAGGACGAGTGGGTCGAGACAATCGACAAATACGAAACCTCGTTCTGCCACGCAGTCGGGTCACCGGCAGATTTGGAGAAAGTAGCCGAGCGGATGGGCGTCTCCCATCTGAAAGGCGCATCCGCCGCCAGACGCATCTTTCGGTAGGCTGGTTTCGAATCACACTTCTCACGAAACACGCGTCACTCGCGTTCGTGCTAAACATGCGCCGAGCGCATCCCGCTCATCCCTGAGCGACTGATAGACTCGCCCCGTGCCCACCTCACAGCGAGTCTCGTCGCCGACACGCCACCGTTCGGCTCGCCATCCCCAGGAACATCCCCATGCTCGCACGAATCGTAACTGCGCTCCTTTGCCTCCTCAACTTCGCCGCCGCGGCCGTTTCTGCTGAAGGCTCCGCCTTGGCAGGGGCTTCGGACAAGCCGAACATCATTTTCATCATGGCGGACGATTTGGGTTACGGCCACCTCGGATGTTATGGGCAGCAAAAGATTCAGACTCCGAATATTGACCGGCTGGCTGCCGAAGGGATGCGTTTCACAGACTGCTACGCCGGGGCACCCGTATGTGCCTCATCGCGCAGCGTGTTAATGACGGGAAAGCATGGTGGGCATACATCCGTGCGCGCGAACAGTGGCGGCGTTCGTGTACCCATGATTGTGCGTTGGCCTGGGCACGTCCCAGCCGGTAAGGTGAACAAGCATATCTGGGCGTTTGATGACATGCTTCCCACCCTAGCCGAACTGGGGGGAATCACAAACGTCGGGAAAGTTGATGGCGTGTCGGCCGTGCCATCATTGATCGGCCCAGCGGCAGCAGGCCATCCGCAACAAGAACGCAAGTTCTTCTACTGGGAAATCGGCTCGGGAAGAAACCTGAGACAGGCCGTACGCATGGGCCACTGGAAATCCGTGCGATCAGGTGCCGGCAAGCCACTGGAACTGTTCGACCTGACCACCGATATTGGCGAAACCCAGGACGTCGCGCAGTCGCATCCCGAAGTAGTTGCCGTAATCAAAGCGTATCTGCGGACAGCCCGTACACCGCCACGTCCCTACGCCAAGGAACCACCAACCTGGGGTTACCCGCGGGAAAAGACCGGATACGTGCGATAGCTGCTGTCCGGTAACTCTGGCCACGAAGTACCGCGAATCGCACGCGTGGTGGGTTGGATCCAAGGTTGCATCAAAGCCGGATGGCGATTAGAATTCGTCCTAGTGGTCTGTCCACATTGACTTTACTAGTTGCGAATCTCACGAAACGTACGAATCGCCGCGTTCTCACGAGTCCGGCATTGGTAAACTCTACATTGACAGACCACTAGTCAGCTATCATTTCCACTGAGGAGGTAAACCGGTCATGGCGGAAAAAACTGATCGTCGTTGTTTTCTGGCTCGGGGCATTGCCGGAGCGGCCGGAGCTGGTGCTGCGTTCGGAAGCATCGAAGAGGGTATTCTCAAAGCGGCCGTCAACGATGGCACGGCCAAGCCGGGTCCGACACCCACACCCAAAACAAGTATTGCTCCAGGTAGCCTTCCGACGGGAAAGATCGGCAATATTACGCTCAGCCGGTTGTTGATTGGTGGAAACCTGATAGGAGGCTGGGCCCATAGTCGAGATCTTATGTATGCATCGAAGCTGTTCAAATCATACAACACGGAAGCCAAGGTCATCGAGACTCTGGAGCTTGCCCAGGCATGCGGCATCAACACGATTCAGGCAGACCCCAAGTGCTGGGACGTGGTTCACAAATTCAACAAGACGCATTCCACGCCGATCCAGACACTGATCTGCATCCCGGTGATCGCGGACAAGGGCAAGATGAATGACGAGATCAGGCATCAAGTCGACATGGGCGCCACGATGTTGTATTCACACGGTGGCACGACCGACCGGCACATGATGCAAGGCGGCTCGATGGATTCGATCGGGCAAATGCTCGACCTGATCAAAGCCCAGGGCATGCCGGCGGGAGTTGGTGGCCACTCGCTGAACATGCCGATGGCATGCGAGAAAAACAAGCTTGGCGCGGATTTCTATGTAAAGACGTTCCACAGTGATCGCTATTGGTCGGCCACACCCGAAGAGGGCCGGAAGGAGTACGACTGGATGCGAAGAACCTCGGGTGACCACAATGCAAACAACGACAGCATGTGGTGCAACAACCCCGAGGAGACGGCGGCCTTCATGGAGACCGTCGAAAAACCATGGATTGCATTCAAGGTAATGGCGGCTGGAGCCATCCCGCCAACAATCGCGTTCCCGCACGCGTATCGCCACGGTGCCGATTTCGTTATCGCCGGAATGTTCGACTTCCAGGTCGAAGGCGATGTAAAAATCGCGATCAACGC
>JAJSAJ010000422.1 GCA_024274855.1 Planctomycetota bacterium
CAACGTGTCGAGGGCGAAAACGTGGGGCCGGCTCAGATGCTCAAGCCAAACAGGCTCTTTCGACAGCCCGAGGAAACGGCCTATTGGAACCCCGCGATTATCACCAACAAGACTGGCACGGCCAAGGTTGTTGTTCACGTACCTCCACAGTCGACTGCCTGGAAACTGACCGCCATAGGCATCACAACAGATACTCTGGCAGGTGAAACCGTTGAGAAAGTGGTTGTCCAAAAGCATCTGTTCGGCCAACTGAAATTGCCCCTTGCGGTAGTCAACGGCGACCGTGCCGAGGTGATCGCGTCCGTGCACAACGACCGAATGACCGAAGGATCCATTGATGTCACCTTGACGACGAAGATTGCCGGACGCACCTTGACACAGACGAAACCAATCAAGGTGGTGGCCAAAGGTATCATCGAAGTGCCATTCAAGGTGGCTGTTGACATTCCTGAGGGCCCGGTTGCGCGGAAAGAAACCGCCATTTCCTCCGAGACGAATGTCGTGTTTCGTTTGATCGTGGCTGCCGGAGACGCACGAGACGTGGTCGAGCGCATGGTGCGGGTGAAGCCTTACGGCATGACCGTTTTTGTCACCGCGGGAGGGTCGGCCGATGCCAGCACGGCTGCTTGGGTGGAAGAACCTGAGAAAACACCTTTCCGATCTCCACGCATGCAAGTGGTGGTCGGACCGAGCGTCGAGCGGAGTCTGTTGGACATCGTATCGACACCTGGCCGGTGCGGGCAGCATGAAATGAGCGGATTCACCGGGAAGACCGATTCATTGAGTAGTGATTTGATGGCCTCGCTTGGACTCCAGAAGCTACTCGAACAAGGGCCCAAATCGGATGCTCCGAACGCGAGGTCACTCGATAGGAAAATCCGATCGATGATCGCATCGTTGACCAGTGCGCAGAACAACGATGGTGGGTGGAGTTGGTCATCTGGTGGCAAGAAGAGCGACCGTTACGCGAGTGCGCGCGCCGTCTGGGCACTCAGTGTCGCGCGGCGCGCCGGCTATAGAGTATCGGACGCGTGTTACGATAGGTCCCGGCACTATGTCGCAGCTCAGGTGGCTGCGACTGCGAACAGCGATCATGAAACGAAGGCCGTCCTGCTGCACGCACTCTGCGAGGCAGGGCAGTCGGACTTTTCGCTGGCCAATCGGCTTAACCGAGAGCGTTCTTCACTTTCCACACCGGCTCTGTTGTACCTGGCGTTGGGTTTTGCCCAAATGGAGCGGAAGCAGATTGCCGCTGAGTTATTGGCATTGGTCGACCGTCGCGATGGTGGCGACGGGCAGGTGTCCGACCATCCCGCGGCCGCTCCTTTGGCTTGCAGTCAATCGACTGCCGAGATGCACGCGCTGCACGCGTTGGTCCTCCAACGCGTACAACCGAAAGCACCCCGAGCAAAGGAACTGATCGATTGGCTCTTGGCGCACCGTTCCGGTACCCGCTGGTCACCTGACAAGGCGACCGGTCCGGCTGCTTTGGCACTTTGCTTGTGGTTTTCCGACAGCCGCTTTAAAGGTGAACGCTATCGGCTGACAGTGACGGTGAACGAGCATCCGGTGAAGACCTTGGAGATGGTCGGTGGTGCGGTCAGCAAAGTGCTTGACGTGCCTGCTGATTTCCTGGTGAAAGGTAAGCAAAGCGTTCGCTTCGAACTTGAGGGACGTGGTCGCTACACGTATCAGGTCGTGCTTGCCGGTTACGTCCCCGCCGACAAGCTGAAGAGCACCACCAGTGCTTGGAGAGTGAAGCGGACCTGTACACCAGCCCCCTTGGAACGCGACGGACGCGTGATTCCACGCGGGTTTGAGAACGTCCGCCAAGTTTCGAAACAGTTCACGAATACGTTGTCACAACTGCCAATGGGACACCGTGGATTGGTCGATTTGGAGGTTCGACGTACCATCGGCACGATTCAGCCCGAAGGCAAGGCCGAATATCTCGTAGTGATGGAGCCGATTCCCAGCGGTGCGACGGTGATCGAGCAGTCAGTTCGAGGCGCGTTCGAGCGTTTTGAGATCGAACCGGGCGCCATCCGGTTCTTCATGGGGGAAAGACAAGGCGTCAGTTCGATCCACTTCGAACTGGTCGGATATCTTTCGGGTGAGTATCGTGCAGCGCCGACTGTTGTGCAGAACGTGTATAACCCGCAACAAATGGCTGTTGCCGAGCCGAAACGGCTGACGGTGCTTCCTGCCGACGTTGCAAGCGGGGATCCCTATCGCTTGACGCCCATGGAGCTGTTTGCGTTGGGCAAACTGGCCTTTGAGCGGCGCGACTGGGAGCGAGCCGAGTCGCTATTGACGGAACTAATGACCAAGTGGCGTTTGGGAGTGGAGCCGTACCGGCAGACGGTCGAGATGCTGCTGGATATCGGATTAGAACTCAAGAATCCCGCCCAGATCGTTCGCTACTTTGAAATCGTGCATGAGAAATGGCCAACCAAGGAGATTCCATTTGCCAAGGTACTTCGAATCGGCACCGCCTATCACGAAATGGGCGAGTTTGAACGCAGTTACCTGGTGTTCCGAGCCAGTGTCGAGGGGACTTTTACGCGGGAGAGCGGCGTGGCCGGCGTTCTCGCCTCGGAAGGTGACCTGCCGCACAGTGTTCGTGTGATGCAGCGTTTGTTGCGCGAGTATCCGCCGGAGCCCTATGTGGCCAATGCACACTATGCGCTGGCTCAGCAAGTTTATGCCAACGCCAAGAAGGCAGCTGCTGATCCGAAATTGCGAGAAGCGGGTGTTACGAGCGGGGACCTGGTTACCGCGGCATGGCGCATGCTTGAGGACTTTATGACGGAGTATCCGCTCGACCCGGCAGTCGACCAAGCCGCCTTTTCGGCTGCCAATGCGCTGTTGGAGTCAAAAGACTTCAGACAGGCAGCGGAGGCTTGCGAGCGGTACGCTCGGCAGTTTGCGACTAGCGACCTCCGGGACGATTTCTGGTTCATGATCGGCTACAGCCAATTTGCGTTGGGACGCGATGCTGACGCGGAAAAGGTGTTGCGAAAAGTGGTTGCGGGCAAGAACCCGGGGAAAGTCGCCGGAGAACCTGCCGTCAGTGACAACAAATGGCCAGCCATCTATATTCTCGGACAGATTTACCATAGTCTCGGGCAGGTGACCGATGCCATTCGCGAGTATCGACTGGTCGAAGATCGTTATCCGGACGCGAAGAAATCGATTGCGTATTTCCTGCGAAAAATGGTCCGTTTGCCGGAGGTGACGACCGTCCAGCCGGGCGGGCCGGTCGAGATCGAATTGGCGTACCGGAATATTGTCTCATGCGATCTGAAAGTTTACCGAATTGACTTGATGAAGTTCGCGCTGTTGCACCAGAGTCTTGCCGGTATCAGCCGTATCAATCTTGCCGGTATCGAGCCACTGCAGGAGGTTGCCATCGAGTTGGGCGATGGTAAAGACTATCGCGATCGGACGAAAAAGCTGTCACTTGACCTCAAGGACGAGGGGGCTTATCTGATTGTCTGCCGAGGTGGCAGCCGTTTTGCGAGCGGACTGGTATTGATCTCGCCGCTGGAGATCGAAGTCCAATACGATGCGACATCTGGTGAAGCGCGCGCGGTGGTGAAAGACGCGACCACCGACAAATATGTCTATCAGGCTCAGGTGAAGGTGATCGGATCCGGTGATGGGCAAATCGTGTCGGGTGAGAGCGACCGGCGTGGCCTTTTCGTCGCGCGACAGGTCCAGGGAATCCCGACGGTGATTGCGAGGATAGGTAGCAGCCGATTCGCTTTTCATCGAGCGGCGGTCACGAGCAGGACGCCGCAAGTGAGAAGTTTTCCTGTACCAATTCCGGCCAGTGTGGCACCGATGCTAGCGGCTGCCGAACAGACCGTCGTCCAGCCGGGCCATACGACTGGGATTATCATCGCGGGCCCGGGATCGAGCCGGACGGAACAGCGAATTGCCGCTGTACTCGATGCCCCTACGTCGATGGCGTTTCGTAAAACGAAACTCGAAGATGTTGCGAAGGCCGTCGAAGGGATGCATCGCATTCCGGTACGTCTGGACCGGCGTGGACTGGACGACGTGGGCATTGGAGTGGACGTGCCCATAACATTTCACGGCCAGGGTCTCTCTTTGCGCTCGGCGCTGAACACCCTGTTGGGCGAGCTCGACCTGACGTACGTGATTAAAGATGAAGCGTTAGTCATTACGACGCCCGAGGCAGCCGAGGAGGATTTGACGACTGCCATTTACCCAGTGACGGATCTGGTTCGCTTTCGCGATTCAAAAGGCGAGGAGTGGGCGGACTACGATACGCTGATCGATATGATCATGTCGACGGTAGCCCCCGATTCGTGGAGCGATGTTGGCGGATCGGGGGCGATCGAGGCCATGCGTTATCGGGACACGGACGTACTGGTTCTGGCGCAGACGCGAGATGTGCACCGCCATATTGCATCGCTGTTGAGTAAGTTGCGGTCCGTGGCGGACTCGAAAGGGACCGATGGAAAACGGCCGTTGAAGGATCGGCCACAATTTCAGGGCATGGGAGGTGGTGGTGGATTTGGCGGTGGATTTGGCGGTGGCGGTGGGGGTGGAATTGGTGGCGGAGGTGGAATGGCCGGGTCGGCCGGCGCTGTGAGGGATGCGGCACAGCAGTGGCAAAGCGGAGCTGCCAACCGAGGCTTGCTGGAGGGGCTACAGGGTACCCAGCGGCGACTGCAAGGTCGGCAGGTCGACCAGTTGCGACGCATCTACAAACGAGGCAAGGGTGGCATGGGGGGCGGCGTCGGCGCCGGTGGAATGTTCTGACGCGGGTGGACTTCGAACAAAAGGGCAAGTGGGTCCGGCTTGCCGAGCCGGACCAGCATGGCCGGGTGCTTCTCCGCTTCGACTCGCGCTCGGCAAAGTGAGGCCGGCCTGCCGGGCGGGACTTGAATGGTTCATTACTCTGAAATCTGGAACAATTGGCGAAGTGCCTTGAGCAACTTGCGATCGGAGCCTTGTTTCGCTTCGGCAAAGAGAGATTCAAGTGGTGGATGCAGAAGTTTATTGACCAATCGCTCGAAAGCCCGCTCGAGCTCATTACGCACATGTTGGTCGATACCGCCGAGTTTGTTGAACAATCGGTTCAGCTCCTCGTTCTTCCGCTCTTGCGCTTGTTGCTTGAGCCGACGGATGGTTGGGCCCATTGCGCGTTGAGCTTCCTCGGCGATGTAGCGGGTTGTTTCCTCTTTGACAATTCGTTCGGCTTTCGGCCATTCCTTTCGGCGTTCCTTGCGATGTGCCTCACAGACTGTCTTGAGGTCATCGATACTATAGAGGTAGACATTGCCGAATCGACCGATATTCGCATCGAAATCACGCGGCACGGCCAGATCGAGAATCAGCAAAGTCCGGTCCGATCGCTTCGGCGCGATTGTCCGAAACTGCTTGGATGTGACAATCGGTTCACGTGAGCCGGTAACGCTGACTACCAAGTCGGCCCACACGAGGCGTTCGGATAGGTGTTCCCAGGAGTCGACAGCCCCACCGACTCGCTCGGCGAGTTCTTCCGCACGATTGCGGCTTCGGTTCATGATGACGGTGTTGCAAGATCCTTCGTGTTTCAGATATCGCAGTGTCTCCTCGCCCATTCGTCCGGCTCCGAGCAAGAGTACGTTCTTGTCGTGAAACGTTTCGAACAGTTGTTTGGCGCAGTCTGCAATTGCTACGCTGGGAATGCTGACACGTTTGCGATTAACAGCCGTTTCCGTCGCGACCCGTTTTGCCACGTGGTTCGCTTTTTCGAAGAGGCGATGGGTAATAGGACCGGTGGATTGGTTTTCCGCGGCGGTGGAAAACGCCTGCTTTACCTGCGACAGAATCTGGGCTTCGCCAAGAACCATGCTATCGAGGCTGGCGGCTACCATGAACAAGTGGTGGATCGCGTCCGCATCAGAATGTGCGAACATTGTGCTTTGCAGCTTGGCGGCGTCGAGTTGATGCCAGTCGGCTAGAAGCGTGATCATGTCCTCGTGGCTAGGGCAGCCGGATGGCTGTTCTGATGCGAGGTAGAACTCGACCCGGTTACAGGTGGAGAGCAAGACGGATTCTGTTTCGGGGAACCGCTTTCGAACAACTCGCAATGCCTCAGCGAGTTTGTCGCGGGTAAATGCCAGTTGCTCACGGGTCTCGACCGATGATTGGTGATGACTACAGCCAACAAGTTGCAGATTCATGGATTGCTTTTCCGATCGAGTGTCGTTGCCATCGGCAATGTGTTTTGCGGGCCTCTTTCCACGGGCCCGCGATCATGGCAATTCCGGATTGTATCTTGCCGCACGCACACGAATGATCTCAAATCGGGTGCTGTAAGAAGACCGTTGTCCCGCGTCATTCGCCTGCCCCTGTTTGGATGAGCAATTTTTCGATCGATTCGTGCCCGTTGGCGCGAGCGAGTGTCAGAGCGGTTCTTCCCAGTTTGTCTATCATGTTTCCCCTGGCTCCGGACTGGATTAGCAGCCTTGCAACCTGAAAATGGCCGTTCATCGCCGCACCGATCAACGGCGTCCATTTGGCTTCGTCGCTCGCATTGACATCGGCACCGGCGTGAAGCAAGAACCGTACGGTCTGCGTCTGCCCGTTGTAGGCAGCATTCAATAATGCCGTTCCGCCATACCGATGCCTTGCATTGATATCCGAGCCGGCCTCGGAGAGCATCCGGATGACATCGATCCGCTCGCGGCGTCTTCGGGTGGCATGCATCAACGCGGTCCAGTCCATATTGTCGCGTGCCGATACGTCAGCTGAGGCCGCAAGCAGCACTTTGACAGCCATTGCCGTGTTGCCGTGCAATGCGGCGTGCATGAGCGGAGTCATGCCTTTCGCCCCGTGCACATTGACGTCGGCTCCCGCATGAATCAGGGATGCGATAATCGGCAGCTGGGCACGCAGGTCGTTTTGACAAGCCAAGCTCAGGGCCGTATCATCATATTCGTCACGAGCCGAAGTATCCGCATCTGATCTGAGCAAAAGTTGGACGGATTCCAGGCCCCAGTCGTAACACACGGCCATCTGCAGCATGGTCCTGCGGCGATTCTTGAAGCCGCTGGACCGGGCGTTGATGTTGCCACCAGCTTGAATCAATGCGGTTACGGTTTTCGGTTTGGTGTCACTGACGGCTATCGCTAGTCGTCGGTCGATGCCGGAGAAGAATCGGCATGCATAGTGCCCCTGATACCCGGTCGCGATTTCAGCCGACGGCAGCTCGCGTATCCTGGCGACTGATTGGCCGGTCGATGGAGGCAAAGCGATCGGTTGGGACGAAATGTGCGAGATCATGGCCTCTTGGCCGAAAAGACTTGGTACAATGATTAACCATGCCATACAAGATCCGGCAAACATGGTACATTTGAAAAGCCACATGGAATGATATACCCCCATCTAGAGGAGCGGCCGTTCACCAAGCAGTTGTAAGGGATTTGCTGATTGCCGCATGTGATTGGGCAATTAGACTACAAGCGTATCATAACTGCTTGTCGAGATAATGCACGGCCTGAGTTTTGTGTTTTTGTGATTGCTTTTTTTAGTATCACCTGACGGGAATAAAGTACGTTTGGGAGGCGTTGCACCGGTTCAGCAGATGTGCAACGCTATGTGAAGACGTGGTGTTTCTGAAAGTATACGCCTGTTTGATTCAGCGTTTGTTTTTTTTCCATCCGCACCGTTGATGTACTACGTGACTGACGGATGAGTGGGAACTACAGGGAGAAGAATATGTCAAAGCTGCTTAGTGTTTCGTCTGTTGCGGCGGGGATCGTTTTGGCCGTGTCCGCCGCTGCCTTGTTCCTATCAAGCAACTCCGCCTATGCACTCCCGAGTATTCAGACGGCGTTCATCTCGCGGTATCCGGCACTTCGTGACACGCCGTTGCAAAGCTGTACCACATGCCACATGCCGGTGAAGAAAGAGTTTTTGAATGGGTATGGTCTGGCCCTCAAAGAGGCTCGCATGAACTTTGAGGAGATTGAAGATCTAGACTCGGATGGAGACAAGATAAGCAACATCGATGAAATTAACGACGAGAGTTTTCCGGGGTCCCGTGCAACGGCACCGGAGTACTTTATCTTTCATGTCAACTTTTCTGATAAGGATCCAGAGCTTGGGAAAGTTCATTTCAACCATGAGATGCATGTGATCAAGGGGTCGTTCCTTT
Organism: Planctomycetota bacterium; assembly: GCA_024274855.1. Taxonomy (GTDB): domain Bacteria; phylum Planctomycetota; class Planctomycetia; order Pirellulales; family Pirellulaceae; genus JAJSAJ01. Next base: position 8,180 of record JAJSAJ010000422.1, read on the forward strand.
CAAAAGGCAGGTGTAAGAATTGTCACGGGAAAAACCTGTTTCCGAAAGAATTCAACGATGACGTGTCGATTCGTCCCCTTGCTCACCAGATTTGTTGGCGGTGTCATGAGACGTCGGGCAGCAAGCTTGCACCAAGGGATTGCACGGGCTGCCACACCGGCATCAAGGACATGATGGGTGACATCAAGAAGCTGTTGGAGTAAGCGTTGGTCGTGATGTAAGGACAGCACGATTTAAAAGACGCGATTTAAAAAACACGATTTAAAAAAATGGTCAGGGGGCTGAAGCAGGTGGCCCAGGTGCCCTCGACATCCGGCGAATAAGCCGTGGGACGAAGAAGCTGCAGTGCGCACATACCGCAAAATATCTCCATCGATGGACGGAAACCTAGATATGTTTCACAAAATGATTGCCGTGGCTGGGCCGATGTTTGTTGTTGCCGTTTTTTCACTGGCGCCGGTCGATATCGTGGGCGTCGATTCGGCTGGGTTCAAGAAAGGTGATACTGTCTTCGTTGTTGCCGATGGAACGGAACTGAAGCTGGGGGATGCCGTTCGGGAAAAGCTTGCTAAGGGGACTCCCGTGAAGGTCGTTGAAGTCCGAGGTACTTGGATTGGCGGCGACACTCAGATAGACGGAAAACGCGTCCAAGGTTGGATTCGCATCGAGGACTTGAGTCGTGTCAGCCCCGTACGGGCGCCGGCTAAGGCGGTTTCGGTTGCCAAAACTGCAGAAACGGACGAGGCCCAGAAAACGGTTGATTCGCCAGCCAAGGGAGGGGAGGTCACTGAAGCGAAGAAAGCGAAGGAAAACCTCGCCGACAAGTTCAAAAAGATGATGGCGGAAAAAGAGCGAGGTGCGCAAGGAGGCACGACGATAACCCATAAGGGGGCGTCCGAAAAGTCGACAAAGACACCCGTCCTGCCGGCTGCAGCCAAGCCGACAGGGCCAACGGATGCTTCAAAGCAGAAAACGGGAAAAATACTCGATGCCGAGACCACGGCAGCCAAATCGAATACGCCAGGAGCCCTTCCACTGAAGCCGGTAAAGAAGGCTGCGCCGACTGCGGTCGCACAACCGGACAAAGTGGTTTCAAATCAGGCGAAGAGGCAAACGGACGAGAAGAAACCCGTTGAACCGAAGAGCCCCAATGACAGCGCACCGTTGACCAAGGGGACGCCCGAAAAGCTCGCCTCGCCATCGACGACAAAAGTGGCAAAAGAGAAGGAGAAAGCGACGGCTGGCGATACACGAACCAAGGCCGGGGACGACCATGCGGGTGCCGGAAATCCGGGGGAAGGCCCCGAAGTACTAGCCGAGAAGTTCGCGAGAATGCTTGCCGAGCAAAACGTCCGGAAGAAAGAAGATGAGGCGTCCCAAAAACCCGAGCAACAGAAACCGGCTGCTCAGCCCGCTCCGAAGGTCAAGCCGGAATCTAAGCCGAAACCGGTTGCCGCCATGCCTCCTGTTGCTCAAGACCAGAAGTTCACGACGAGTGTTCTGGTATTGCGGCTTGCTGACGACATTGCCGATGTCAAGTCGTCTGAACGTATTGAGCAGCTTGTTATCACGGGTGATGAATTCACGAATCGATCACTCAAAGGGCTGATAGGCCTGACTGTTTCATCGCTTAGTATCCAGGCGGTCAATGTGTCGAATATTGGTCTTCAGTATCTCAAGCAAATGCACGGTATCCGAAGTCTTCGGTTGTGGTCGCCGGGTTTCGACGACGATGCATTGACGCTCTTGAAAGACCTGACAGGCCTTGAATTCCTGGACATCGAGGGGACGGCGATCAGCGGTGTTGGGTTCGGCAGTTTAAAGGATATGCAGAAACTCGAAATGCTCGTTCTGGGGCCGAATGTGTCGGATGCAACAATCGCGGGGCTCGCGAATCTGCCTTCGCTGATGCAACTTGATTTGCGTGCCTGTCCGAGACTCACTCTAGCCTGCGTCGAATCGATTGCGAAGCTTAAACACCTCAAAGTGGTCTGGTTACCACGAAACCTCCGCACCAAGGCTAAACGCGCACTTCGAGTGACGTTACCGGGATGTCAGGTTCGTTCCTGAGGCGAAATAACGGACCATTTGGTTTACGGTAACGTTGCGAGCACGTGGTATTGTTTGGCGAAAGGTTCGCTTTCGGGTCAGACCCGTTTTCGGCGACAGAATGCGTTTGCGTAAATGAACGCTTTCTCCGCCTAAAATTGCGTCAGACACCAGCGGCGTGAACGGCTACGGCGAAAGTATGGCGAGAATTTGCGGGGCAACTCGCTGTCAGCTATCTGGCCATTTTTCCAAATAGCATAACCGTCGCGTTGCAAGGATTGAACTGGAAACAGAGAACTCGCCGCTCTGTTGGTTCCTCTTCAAAATGGTCCTGCCCATGCCCTTGGCATAATGGAGACATCCGCTGTCAGCGGATGTTCTCGCCGTTGACGTTCGACGCAAGCCTCTAATTGTCACCCATCTGATGTTACGTACCTGCTTTGGTACAGGGCCGGTTGTTCGGCTCATGGCCGACACTGCGCGCCGCTGCGATCGCGACGAACAGAAACTGTATGAACAGAAAACCGATCACGTATCCGATGCCACCCTGGCCGCGTCCATACGCATGCAGGCCTGAGCCGAGTACGTAGTTGACCCCATACCAGGCTACCACGACAAGCGAAAAACAAATCACCGACAATGCCGCCAGGCCTAGACGGCCTACCCACTGAACGTGCTGAGCGTGGAGCAGCGCCAGGTAGCCGAGCAAGGTGATCAGTGCCCAGACCTCTTTGGGATCCCATCCCCAAAACCGACCCCAGCAATAGTCTGCCCATATGGCACCAGCCAGCGTGCCTAACGCCAACAGCAGCACGCCGGCACGTAGAGATCGGCAACAGAGGATGTTCAACCTATCGATCGTATCCCACTGCTGCGAGCGCACGATGTAATAGCCGAGTGTGACGTTGCCAATTCCCATGGCAAGCGCGAATGCAGAATAGCTCAACGTGACTATGAGCACATGAACCACGAGCCAGAAGTTGCTGCGTAATGCCGGTTGCAACGGCCGAATACCTTGGTCCAGCAACGATGGGGCGAGGTCGGCAAGTGAAAAAGCGGCTGCGGAAATGACCGCCGCTATTCCGAGAATGAATCCTCGACGCCATTTTAGCTCCAGCAGCAGACCAAGCAGGCCGGTTCCAAGTGCCATGAAGATCACCGACTCGAACATGTTGGTCACCGGCGCGCGTCCGGATATGACCACGCGCGCTCCCAGCCCTGCCAACGCAGCGACCATGGCGGCACTGAAGGTGGCAATGGCCAAAGAATAGAAAACCGGGCGCTTGCCGACACGGCTCATGCAGATGGCGACCAATGCGGACAATGCCAAGATCCACGCGATACGAACAGGCATCCAGTGGTTGTAGGCCACTTCCATATCGATTCGAACCGACGTGGGATAATTTCCAAGTTCGGATCCCAAGCGTGTGACCAGCGAAATGAAATCCGCGCTCGCGCGGTTCAACCGCGTGGGCGAATCGTTGGCGTAAGCCGCCTGTACCTTGCGAAGGCTTTTCTGCGCGAGCCGCAACGTACCGGTTGGATCCGTGTTATCGTCAAATCGCGTGTGCCACAACTGGTCGATGGAGATCCACGCTTGAAGCGAATCGCCGGCTACCGGCAAGACGCGAAAGTCCGTGCCGCTGCGAACAGCCTGGTAGAGACGTAGTTTTGCCGCGAGGCGAAGGGCCTCTTCGTCGACCTGCGACAGCGGCCGCCCTGCTGCGTGCGAGGATCGCCGGCTTGCCCAGACGAGCAACGGAGTCTGCTCTCCAGTTTGAGAATCTCGAATGCTTGCGAGACAAAGTTCTCTGGCCGAGACGTCAATTCGTTCCACGGGAATCCCGAGGGCTTTGCGCAATGCCAGATGCTCAACGCGAAAAGTTGGTGCCCGGTCCCATTGGTCGGGCTCATGCACAAGAGAACAGGTCATGGCTCGATCGGCGCTCGCCGTTTCCGTCGAGTTCACCGTTTCGTCCCAGCCTTGCCAGGCAAACAGTACCGAAAGATACCATGCCACCGCATCAAGTTTGACGTGTGTCTTCGGATCTTGGATGGATTGGCGGCCGGAAATTGCTTGAAGAGTCTCCCGAGCTAACGTGTCAAGGGGCTTCTGTCTCCCGCCTTGCTGAACAGGAAGGCGACGCCATTGTTCCCACGCCCAGGTGTCGTTCGAACTCTTTGCGGCAAATGCAGATGGAGAGAATGTCAGCCACGTCATCAGTAGAATCATGCTGCGCATCACCACTCTCCGTCTGTCGCACCAGGGGAATTCGGATCTGTCCGCGAATTGCCAGGACAACCGGGTGCCGATGTCCCTGAGGGTTGGACTGTTCGAACAAGGAATGTCAATACGGTTCCGATGCACACCACAATTATTCCCAAGTATTTGAGGTAACGTCCAGGGTCCCGCGTGACACTCAATATGGACACATGTTTTCCGTCCGTTGCCTCACGAAAGTCCACTTGAGAGAACAGAAAGCCGCGATAGGTCAGCGGTTTGTTCATGGAAACATTCACCACGCGTGTGCGCGGTGATCGCTTGTCAATCACACGGATTGTGCTGACGAAAGATTCATCCCCGAATCCGCCTGGGTTCCGCTTCCGATGAAACTCGACCAATTCCAAGGAGAATCCGAGTTGCAGTCGATCGCTGGCGAACTGCAACTGCATCGGGCCCGCGGGTGTGTCGGACACTCTACTCGCACTATCCCGTTCGAGCCAAAGTGTGTGCGTTTCGTTGCCAGCACAAAGTTCGACGAGCACCGAGGAAGTTGAGTCGCCCGAGGTTCGTGCGCGAAGTCCGGTTGATGATGAAGGCGTGGTGAACGTCGCTGGATTGCGACGTGCCAATATCCTTATCTGAACGCCATCGACAATGCCGAGATTCAACACGTTGTCATTTAGCCAGACTTCGGGAGGACAGGAAAAAGAAAAGATAAGTCGCCCTGCCGAAGTTCTGTCCCGACGAGCCACCTTGAGAACTGTGCGCGATGTCAGCGCGATACTGTCTACCGTCGTCCCTGGCTCGAGTGTCAAACGGCCGTCAATTCCTCCAACGAAAGATTGTGCCATGCCCAATAACGCAACCAACAATCCAGTATGCGTAATCACAAAACCGATTTGACGCCCGTTCCAGGGAAACCGGGTCAACAATGCTGCCAGGATGTTGCCTGCCAGCAAAACAAAGATCGCCGCGAACCATCGGCTGTTGTAGACGTACCATTGGACTGTTTCACGCCCCCATACCGCTTCGATCCCCGTGGCCAGCGCCAGGACAAATGCCAAGACGGCAATCAGAGTGATGGCCGTTTCGGTTGCTGCCATCCAATGCCAGGCCGAAATCGCGAGCCGACGCGGGATCGAAGGGGCCCCCGATGTTTTTGTAGCATTGGCCATGATATGCAAACTCAATAGATGGTTTCCAACACCGAACCTGCGGGCGTAAATGGGATGTTCTGTGCGCGAATCCAATTCTCGTAACACTTTAGCCAAATGGCAGGTAATCGACTGAACGGGAGGAAGGCTAGAACACGAATCACCACTTATCTTCACTAATCCAGATTGAAGACTCAAGCGACCCTTCTGAACGCGTCTGCTCGTCTTGCTTGGCGTTGAACTTGCAGCTTTTCCCCACTTCTGATTAGCGGGGATTAGTGACGATGAGTGTTTCAAACTCCTCTTTCTTCTGTTCTGGTCGTGTTCGATTCAGAAGTTGTTTGAGGTTCAAAAGTCCTGAACCTCGCTGGCTGCCAGGCGGCGAAACAGCGACCAATTTTCATAGACTACCACACATACGGCAAACGCTGCTATTGGTACTTTCTCGCATCAGGGATTCCGTGCGGAAAGCCGGTTCGGGTGCCGAACGCACCCCCGCGTTCTGGCCGCGTTCTTCCCGAAAAAATGTCTCTTGCTTTTCGGGGGCGAATTGATTATTGTCTCGCGGCCATTTTGCGGAATGATCCACCGGTCACATTAACTGCTTCAGGGAACGGGCGGTGCCATTGGTAACATCGCACTTCTGCGATCGGTCGAAATGCAGGTGTGAAAGTCCTCCATAAGAGTTAAGTCAAAGTCTTACACGGGATGGGTCATGAAAGGAAGTTCGTTGCGAC
>JAJSAJ010000423.1 GCA_024274855.1 Planctomycetota bacterium
CCCGACGCGTCGAGCACCTCGGCCGTCAATTGGCCATCGCCCGGCAGCATCCCCGCGTAATTGCGGAAGTAAATCTGAAAATCGAGTGTCCCGGTCTTTTCAGCCACGACCCGGAAATAGTCCTGATCGGCCGGCACGCCCGGATGCTCGGTGTCATTCGGGAAAATGGCCAGGTTCTCGACATTCAGTGTCGCCCCCGATCCGAGATAGGCGGCCGTTTGATAGTACTCGTTTTGCTCGTACATGTCCGGACCGAGGATCAACAGATGATCGCCGTCGGCGACGTTCGGCGAGACCACTTCGACATTATCGAACGCGATGCTCGGCAGCCGAGTTCCACTGCGGTAGACCAGGATGTTCCCGGCGTCCGGATTGCGACTGTGGCCGACCACCACGAAATCGGTCGCCGCCAAGGCACTACCGTCAGCCTGGCTGATCACCAGGGCGTCACTTGCCTGTGGCGAACCGCCGTCGACCTTGATGAACAAGCCGTCACCAACTGCCGTGTCGGGGGCAACCTGAATCGTGTCGTTCCCGTCCTGCCCACGAATCTCCACGTTTTCGATAATTCCGGGCGTACCCATTGCCGCCGTGCCGTCGTCCAACGTGATGGCTCGCCACCCGACCCGCTCAACAGTCCGGCCAACAGAGTCGACCAGAATCCGATCAACGCCATTGGTGCCGTTGTAGATAACCTTATCGGCAAATCCACCACCGGCGGGGCCACCCGTCCCGGTACCACCACCGGTGATGACCAAATCTCCTTCAGCTCGCATGAAACGGTACACAGTTGGTATGTGATCGGCCGTCAGCACGCCCGATTCATCACTCAACGGCGTGAACTCAATGACATCTTCCACTCGGGTACCAGAGACATACAAATCGACGCCAACCAAATCCAGGTTGGCCGTCTCGATCCCCGTGTGCGTCACCAGCACGTTAGGACCACCCTGCTGTTCGATCGTTTGAATCATCGGATCGCCCGCAAGATCGGAGTCCAGTTCGACAACAACCGCGCCACCAGCACCATCGGCAACAAAGTTCAACGTATCGCTACCGCCGCCCGGCTCGCCTCCAACAACCAGTACGGTCTCAAAGGCATTCCCGGTCAGGCCGCTTTCAACACTCACCACGTCGTCCCCACCCAGCGTATTGACGACCAAACCGACGAAATCATGCAAATCAATTCGGTTGTCGAAACCAAGGGGATTGGTTCGCACGACATTCCCTGTCGCGGAAACGAAGAAGATGTCGTTTTCAGGCGTTCCCTGAACAACGACCTCGTTGGCCAGAACCGGTGGAACACCGCCCGGGTCGGGACTGATAACGGCTGCGTTTTCAATGCCGGCATAGGTGATCGCCAACAGGGCTGATCCGGCCGGATCGACCGGCTCAACGGTCCCCGTACCAGGCACGGCACCCAACGTTACATTCGCGTTCACCGCCTTCACATCCAACGCGTCACCTGCCGCCTGCCCGAACGCATCGATTGCAAGATGTTCGACATTCGCCAAGGAGAATGTGGTCGTCGAGCCACCCGATGTCAGGTCGAGTGTGCCGCTGCCGGCCACTGTCGATTCGTATTCGAACGTCTCGTCTCCGACCGTGCCGAGAATCTCCACCGAGTCGCTACCGGTCGACGGAGCACCACCGTCAACCAAAACACTACCAAGTTGCCAGTGGGGGAACGGCGCGATTGAAATGTTGTCATCGCCACCCTCGGTGCGCAACCCCAAAACACTATCTCCGGTACCGAGACCAGAGAAATCGATGAACGGGCCCGCGTCGACTTGGACTAGCCCGGAGAGCGTTCCAGTCCCGGTCACCGTGACGGCGTTGTCAGCACCCGTACCCAGAACAATAACGGAGTCCGTGCCGGCTCCCATACCACCGTCAATCGCAACAGACGCCGTTCCCGAAAAACGGATGCCAGTGAAATTCGTTGCCGTGCTGCGTTGCACGTATGCCGTGCCAGAATCATCGGTCGCACCCGGCAGGGCAACGAAGAAATCGTTACCAGCCGTTCCAGGCAACATAACGACGGCATTGGCTACATTCACCGCCAGAGTACCATCGTCCCGGCCAATCACACTGACGACATCACTGCCAACGATGCTGCCCATCGTATCGATGCTGCCCATCGTATCGATGCTGATCGTGTCGAACCCCACGATGTTCCGCACTCGATACAGCTGAGTAGCCGCCACAAAATCTTCGACAACGACCAGGGGATCAGCTAGCGTGCCGGCCGCCGTGAAGTCGGCTGTGACCAGTTCTATTCCGGACGTCCCAGGATTGTCCGGATTGGTTCCCTTCAAAAGCAGCGTGTCGGTGTCACTCGCATCCCCGTCGTCGTCCAAGATGATGATGTCCAGGTTGTTCACGTAGCTGATCGCCACGATCGGTGTTCCAAACGCGCCGTTGGTTGAACGGAGTTCGCCAGCCTCCGGATCGGATGGCTGAACCACGATGTCCTCGGAAACACCCAGATTCACCGCCGTGTGATAGATCAACAGGTCGGCCTGATCACCACTCTGGTCGTTTCCAGTCGGATTTCCTTCGTCAAAGCGGACATCGATACCCCAACCGGTCGGCGTATTGTCGGCATACGGCGTGATCTCGAGTGTGTCAATATCGTCCGGCCCCACGCTCGGTGTTCCCGGTGGCGGATTTTGGTCGTCGCCGAAGACATTGGCATAGGAGACGCCATTGATTCCAATCGGTGCGCTTCCATTGATCTCCAGAAACAGTTCATTCGCTCCGTCGGAATCCCAGTCCATGACCGCGTCACCGATGTTCGCCCCGGTAACCACGAAGTTGTCGTTCTGGTCCACAGCCGGGTCGTTGTTGTCACCAATCATGTTGACCACACCGGTTCCCGCAAAGAGAACCGCGTTCTCGATCGACGACCAGGTCAGTGGCAAATAGGGCAAACCCGACCACGGATCGACAGAAGTGATGGTCACATTGACCGGAGTCTCTTTGTCACTGTAGATGTTGATGTCACCCGGCACCCAGACTCGCAACCGGTCACCCTGCGGTGCGTTGGAGGGGTCGGGATCCTGACCATTGATCCGGATGGCGAAGTTCGGTGACATATCGGCCGTGATATCGTCCGCCACACCACTCGGCGCAAAGGTCACGTCGATCCCGGCATTGACGATCAAACCCGCGTCGGTCGGCACGGCCTGCACGAACGTTGGCGTGGCAATGTTGATGTCGACCAACGGCCCCGCAACCACATTGTCGATGCGGACAACGGAATCCGAGACATGGATTTGATCGTAGGCATTACCGGCACCAACGCCTGGTATGACAACGCCGCTCGGCGCGCTCAGATCGGTTTCGGTCGGCGCGTAGACATACAGCCGATTAGTGCCCGCGCCACCATCGAGTGTCAGTCCGTTTTGCGCGAGCCCGCCCAGATCAATATCCGGTCCGGACGATCCACCCGCCATTCCGGGCAGCGCGCCGGCGTAACCCTCGGGCGGTCCGTCCCATGGATTGCCGCCCAGGAAGACTAATGCCGAGTTGGGCGACTGCGGTGCCACGGTCAGATCATCGGCGCCGGCGGTCCCGACGACCGTCAACTGGTCGTCATTCGCCAGATCGCCCGCGTACTGAAGCCTTTCGACCGTATTGGCATCGAGCGTCGTGCCCAAACCGGTCACATCCACATCACCGCTGGCCGCCGACTGGTACGTGATCTGGACCGTTCTGGCGCCACCCGCGTCGATGATCATGACAACGTCTCGATTTGCCGGGTCATCGTTGGGATCGTTGCCATTAATTACAAACGTATTACCGGTCATCATGGCGCCGCCAGCCAGGTGAACCATGAACAACTCCGCTCCTGCGGCCCCATTGAACGTGTGGTCGGCCGTCCCCGCCAATTGATCCGACTGGATGTGGAACGTGCCGGCGCCCGTGCCATCATTGATGGTCACCGCCGCCGTCCCGATCGGACCACCAACACCCGTGCCGTCGATATTGAACGTATTGGAGCCGTTGCCCGCGTTGACCGTGATCACCTCGAGATCCGCACCATAGTGCAAGATCCCACCGGCACCGAAAATGCCGCCGGGAGTGACCGGGCCACCAAATAGCCCGCCACCAATATCGGTCGCGTTCATGTGATAGACGTTCGCGCCCGCGTCGGCCGTATCGTCAATGGTAAGCATGTCATCGCCACCTTGACCGTTCAGGATGACTGGGCTGACCACGCCATTGGCCGTACTGCTGCCGTCATCGACATTGACCGTATCATTGCCACCACCCGTATTGAGCGTCGTGCTGGCCAGACCGCCCGCAGTCGACTGAACATCAAACGTATGACCAGCACCGTTGGCACTGATGGTCACCGTCCCAGCACCCAGACTGTTGTACGTAATCAGACCGCCACCGCCACCGCTTCCGGTGATGCCGGCGATCGTCGTTCCAGTCAACGTAACCGTTTCGGAGCCACCGGCACTGCCCGTGTCGTCGACGGTCAGCTGATCATCGCCCGCATCGCCATTGACAACCACATCACCAAGTACGCCGTCGACCGTGTTGCCGGCGTCGGTAAAGTCAAACGTGTCGTTGCCACCGCCGCCGAACAGTGTCGTCGCGTTGAATCCGGCCGGCGTTTGCATCACGTTGAAATCGTCGGCGCTGTTGTCATCGATCGGGTCGGTGCCGGTTACGTCGTGTCCATACAGTTCGAGTGCCGTCAATCCGGCCGCCGCAGTCGTGAAATCCACATCGAACTGGTCCGCGGCGTCCAGACCATTGAGACGCACGGTCGTCTTGTTCGCGAAGCGAAATGTCTCGAACGTACCTCCGTTATCGGTGACTTGGACCGAGTTGTTGCCGTTAAGCAGGCCACCGTCCTCAACTGCCAGGTTGTCCACACCCCCGGTCAGAATCACGTCAAACATTGCGGCGACGACGTCGGTATCAACAGGAGCCAATCCGGTAAAGTTGACGACGACCTCATCACCGCTGGCGGGCGTTCCGTCGACATCCAGAACCCAAGACCCGGCATCTTCGGTCGCCCCAACCGTGTAGATCTCGTGCGCCACCGTTGTCGCACCTGCGTTACCGGTCATCGCCAGCATATCGGAATCAGCGCCGCCGTCGAACGTGACAGATGCCGGCAGGTTGATATATCCATTGGAATTGTCAACAGTCAGTGTGTCATTACCAGCCAGCCCCGACACCGTCACCCCCGTGATTGTGTTGAACGCTGAGTTGAAGACCAACGTACCGTCAACGTACAGTTCAAGGTTCGCGCCCGTGCCGTCACGGACAACCAAGAACTCATTACCAGTGGCGTCGCCAGCGATTCCCACTCCTATCAGACCGTTGACTGGAGTTAACGTCTCAATACTAGCGAAAGTGACGTCTTGGTGCGCACTCGTGAAATAGACTGTACCATCACCAGGTCCAGTCACGGACAAGAACGCTCCAGTTGTTCCGGCGAGATCTAAAATCAAGTTGTCACCCGGCGAGGTGAAGAAAACGGGAGCGTTACCAAGAACCGAGTACTCGGTATCGAAACTTGGAATGACGTTGAGCGTATCCGCACCACTCCCCGCTTGCAATTCAAGTGTTTCAGTAGCTCCGTCATAGGTGATCGCACCCGAATTGGGCCCCACAATCGTCGTCGATGTGATGGCATAGCTCGTGGCCGCGCCGTTCAAATTGTCACGAGCGTCGATTACGTCATCACCGGCCCCGAGGTCCAGGTCCAAGTCACCGACGATCGTCGACAGATCGCCAGCGGTAGGACTGATCACTACCGTGTCATCACCGCCACCCGTGTTGACGTGGGTCGGTACCGAAGTACTCTCGACAACGACTTGCGCGCCGGCCACATTCTGAGCCAACAACTCGACATTCTCCATCGTTGCATAAGTCACGCCCCCGAAGAGACTTCGGTTGAACTGCGTGCCGGTGATCGTCCACGTGTCGTTGAGCGGATTGAGCTGGTCATCCACCACCAATGTATCAACACCACCATCGCCGTTGGCGAACACGGTTTCAGGCAACAATGTATTGTTCACGCCATCGCTCGGAACGAGCGACATCGTGTCGCCGTCGACACCACCGTTGATCGTGACGGACGTCATCGCCGCTCCGATCGTCGACCGCACGACGGAAATATTATCCGCCCCCGCATCGCCGTTAATCGTGATCGTTGCAAGCGAGTCGGCCGTCGCTCGAGCGCCAACGAGTTGTGTGATGACATCGTTTCCGCCGAGACCGTTGACCACCAGCGCATCCTTGTTCCGAAACTCAATCGACTCGGCCGCTCCGCCAAAGTTCACTTCATAGGTGTCATTCGCCACCGGACCGTCGACAATATTGATCACGTCAGCGCCGATCGTATCATTCACGATCAGGGATGCTGCAGGAACCAGATCGATCACCGGCTCCAGGCCCGTAAACGTAATCGTGGTTGTTCCAGCATTGTAGACCAGCTCTCCCGAGTTCCCCGAAGCGTCTTGCGTACCCGTATTGTAAACGCCAACCATCGGGACTCCGGGATCGCCCTCATGAACCAACGTATCCGTGCCTGTGCCGCCGTTAAAAGAAATCGGCACAGGTATCAATCCGTTTCCTTGGTTTACCGTCAAGGTGTCATTGCCCGCGAGACCGTTGATCGTCAGGGAATTGAGCGACGCGGCCGCGAACGACTGAACTGTGATGCCATTGACCAATAACTGTAGCTCCGTGTTGTCCGCTGAGTTCAGCTGCAGCAGGATGTCATTCCCAGAATCGTTGATGTCAACAACGACGTCGGTCTGCAAGTCCCAACCGATCACATCAAATGCCTGTAGATCATTGGCGGTGATGTCCGAAAACTCACCCGTTGAAAGCGTCGGATCCATTTGCCCAAGGCCCAGATTATCCTTCCAATGGCTTGCCTGCTGGCCGTCCCCAAAGTTCCTTCCTTCGGAGAACTGCGTCAACTGCGTCGTTCCCGCATCCAAGGATAGAAACTTGTCCCGAGTATCGGCCGTCCAGTCGATGGCATTGTTTGTGGCGCTGTCACTGGAGTAGCGATAGAAATCGAGCGTATTGACAAACGTGAATTGATCGTCATTAAACGGCCCATTAACAGGTGGCGAATTCCCGTCGAGGATGTCCACGCCACTGATAAAGCCCAATACGTGCCCGATTTCGTGGGCAGCCACACCAACGAAGTCATAGGCACCAGCCGTGATGCCGTCCGATCGATCAAAGTCCCACGTAAAGTTGCTGCTGAACGCGATTGACGCGTCCAACGCTGCGTTGCCGGCTGTGACCAAGCCGATCGATTTGGCGTTCGCGCGGGTAATCGTAAGATCGGTGTTGTTGGCATCCCCATCGTTGTCCACGTACGGCGTGGCACTTCCCGAGCCGTTCGGATTGTTTGCCGTCCGGTTGATATAGATATCGAGAGCCGGCCCCGCCGGGAGATTCGCAATCGCCGTCGCATCATCGGTCGATGTCGCATCATTGACCAAAGCCGTCCGCGTCGTTGCATAGGTCGGGGCAACGACCTCCGTACTGGTCGAACCAAGAATGCCCGGTCCGAGTGACGGGAAACTAATGTCGATGTTGACCATGATGTCGTCTGTTAACAACGACGACCAAAGATCACCTGCTTCGGCGAATCCGCTGAGCACGTTGGCCGGCGTTCCCGCCGCCGCATTGAAGTTGAACTCCAACCCGTTGCCGCCGAGATTTAATCCACCCGCGATAATCTCGCCGTCTGAGCCGGTATCGACCGCGCTGTATACCATACTCCGCTGGATAATAGCACCAGGTGCGATATCGTCTTCCGTGTCGAGTATGATCCCAGCCAAGAGAATACGATCTTCGAGTGATTCAACACGTAACGGCCTCATCAAATCTCGCCGACGTTCCGAGTGACTGCGCCGCGTTCGAGCCTTGCGACCCGCTTTTCGTACCGATCGATCGAATAAATTGCGAATCATCAGTGGAAACCTCCCTTGAACGAAGTGCAGCTAAGCGTGCCTGGACGCCCGCGAGGAATCTCTGCCCATCCATTTGACCTAAGTTTGAAACAACTGCTTGCGCAACGCGGCGAATGTCAGTTCGGCACCCGAGCGTGTGGCGACGGTCAAAAGATGAAGCCAGTTTACCCTCCGGCAAAACCATGGACAAAATATCAAAGTAGAAGATGCAAAAAAACAATTAATGACAATGAAATTGTCAGGCGCCCGATAAGCCAACGCAAGCAATTGGTCTGTCCGCCGGTCTGGCTCACACCAAACCGGCCAGAAAACCGCCCATAAAACGAATTAGACTGGAGCC
>JAJSAJ010000424.1 GCA_024274855.1 Planctomycetota bacterium
CTGCACTTTAGGAGAAGTGTGAGATGATGTTGGATTAGTGTTAACAGGAAAGTGGCTCTCCGCGATGGTGTGGGAATTGGGAAACACACCACGCCACCGGGAGAGCCAAGGATGGCTAAACGTAAAGGTTCGTCGAAGCGTCAGCAAGCTCAACACAAGCGCGGGCGGAAGAAGTCGCGGCATGATAAACGTGAGCGACTCAAGCGTCGTAACGCGACTCGCCGGAAGACCACCGGGGCCAGAGTGCCGCTGGTCGGGATGATGCAGACGATGGTGTCGGTGCTGCAATCCGTGTTGGATCGACGTGTTGGGTTTCGGTTCTCCATCATTGCGTCCGGGATGCTCCTGGCTGCCGGTCGCCGGACGGCCAGTGCGTGGTTCGTCGCGGCCGGAGTTCAAGACGACTGGGATCGTTTCTACGATTGCCTGATCAGCGTTGGTCGGACGTCCGGGAAGCTGGCGACCGCGCTGCTCGGTTTGATTGTGCGGCAACTCGTGGTCGGTGATCGCATCGTCGTGGGCATGGATGACTCGCCCACGGCACGTTATGGGAAACATGTTGAAGGCGCTGGCGTGCATCACAACCCGACACCAGGTCCGGCCGACGGCGAGTGGTTGTTCGGGCACAACTGGGTGGCACTGGCCTGGTTGGGCAATCATCCGATTTGGGGTGTGATCGCTCTGCCGTTGCGTTCGATGTTGTACGTTCGCAAAGTCGACATCGCGAAGCTGGCGGAGAAATACCGCTGGGAATTCCGTACGAAACATGAGCTCGGCGTCGAACTGATGACGTGGTTCGTCGCGGCGCTCAAGGCTCTGGGAGTGAAGGCGAAAGTCTGGCTGGTGGTCGACGGCGCCTATGCGGCGATGCCGTTTCTCAAGCCGGTACTGGAGCTGGGCGTCGTCGTCGTCAGCCGCTTGCGGAAAGACGCCTGCCTGTACGACCTGCCTCCGGAACCCAGACCCGGTCAACGCGGACGCCCTCGAATTTACGGCACGAACAGAATCTCGCTGGCGAAACGTGCGGCTCACAACGATGGCTGGGAAACGATCACTTACAATTGTCGCGGCGTCCTGGTGACTCGCCAGTACAAGACGTTCCGGGCGACGTCGCGTCTGGTCAGCGGCGAGATCCGTGTTGTCATTCTCCGTTTTGAAGATGGCGGCTGGGCACCTTACTTCTGCACCGATGCGTCGGCTGAAGTGCGAGACATCCTGGAAGCGGTCGCCGCGCGCTGGGCCATTGAAGAACATTTTCATGACGTCAAGGAAGTCTGGGGAGCCGGCCAGCAACAGGTCCGCAACATCTGGTCGAACATCGGGTGCTGGAATCTGAACGGGTGGCTTGACACACTGGTGGAACTGTGTTCGTGGGACATGGAAAAAACTGAACTGACCGACCGCAGCGATCGGCCCTGGGACAACACCAACCGACGCCCCTCCCACGCAGACCGAAGACGCTCAATCTCCCGGAAAATGCTGCAAAACCATTTTCTGACCGCTCTGCTCAGCAAGCCCGACAGGCAAAAAATACAAACACTCCTCGACCAACTCATCGCCCTCGCAGCCTGATCTCCTAAAGTGCAGCTTGAGCAACAATCTGGCATAATGTCCTTGGTCATCGGTGCCATACCGTTTTGCCTTCACCAAGTCTCCCTGCATCGCATACGTTTTCGCAAGTAACAACCTTGCCAGAGGTGACTTCAGCGCGACGCGAGAGAGGTGTCGGGCGGCATTGCCCCAGAGGCCCTCCCGGAAGTAAATCTCTCCCAGCATGGAATGGATGTTGTCATCTTCCGGCGATAGCAGCAGCGCATTGCGAAGTTGGGCCTCGGCCGATCGAAGATGTTCGGGAGACGATCCGGACTGTGCAAGGTGCTGTGTTGCCTGCAAGATGTGGGCGTCTACGAAAACCGGGCGGTCGATGGGGGCCAAACGCTCCATGAGGACGGCGACCTGGGCGTAATCCTCAGTTTCGCCAGCGGCCTTGGCGAGATTGAACATGGCTCTGTTGTCGGCGGCATCTAGTTCAATGACACGTCGATAAAAAATCTTAGCGGCTGGGTAGTTGCTGCGGCCCATCGCTGTCTGAGCCGCTTGTGTGTACTTTTCGGCAAGGGCTGCCGGGGGCCGGAGTGCGGTTACCATTGCCAGGTAACCGCAAATTGTGATGACCAGCAGTGTGGGAATTCCGCGCAGGAAATACTGGAACCGTCGATGAGCCCACCAGCTTCTCATCATGTGTCCCAGCCAGCGAAACGCCGACGAGACAGCGCGGAACGGCATCGTCAGAGAATGCAGCAGACGATATCGGTTTCGTTGCCACCACCAGCGGGGACTATTCAGTCGCATGATTCATTCCGCGTGAGATGACTCGATGACAGATCGTGCAAGTTTGCGGTTTAGTCGTCGGTGAGTTGACGAAGGCATTGCTCGAAGAGTAAGCGACGCGCCTCGATGAAGAGTTGGAAGAGTTGCAAGAGTTGCGCTTCGTGCTGCTCGTCAAGCGTTGCGTGAGATCGACCGAGAAGCTGGAATTGAATGCAAGGCGGAC
>JAJSAJ010000425.1 GCA_024274855.1 Planctomycetota bacterium
GCCACGCCAAATTGCCTGCTATATTCGTAGACTGCCATTGTCGTGGCGGTTGCGACGTTGAAGCTGTAGGGCAACCCATAAACGGGGATTTCAACCACGTGATCCAGGCATGCCAGTGTCGCTTCGTCCAACCCGTGCCGCTCGTGTCCGATTGCCAGAACGGTTTTCTGGGGAAACCGAAACGAGTACAGACACTCAGATTCGCTCGTCTGTTCAAGCCCGATGATCACGTAGCCTTGTTGCCGTAGGCGTTTTAGGACCGGAGGCAAGCTGCGATGGGTTTCGATCGGCACGTGCCGCAGCGCATCTCGAGCGATCTTCGCGTCGATTTTTGGGCGGCCACATGCGAAAATTCGTCGCACGCCGCAGCATCCGGCCAACCGTACAATCCGCGAGAGATTCACGTTGCTGCGCATCGGCGAACAAGCCAGAACCAGATCGCAGGGTTCCGGCAATCGGCTCGGCTCCTTGTGCCGCTGATGGACGAACCGAGCCATGGTGACTATCCGCCATTCGATTGAGAAAGAACCCAATCCCGGAACCTAATCTCCGTTCCGGTACTCGGAAGCGATTGAAAAAACATGCCAAGCAATGTGTGAAACCGGTCGGGTAACACATGATAGAAGTTGTGCTTGCCCTCCCGCCGACATGCAATCAAGCCATCGGTGCGCAACAAAGCCAGATGGTGGCTGACCGCCGGTTGACTTTGGTGTAACCGGTCGCACAACGCACGCACATTCAACTCCTTGTTCTCCAGCAGAAAGAACAAGATTCGCAGCCGTGTCTCATCCGACAACAGCTTGAATAACCGCACCAATTCCGTGGCCACGGGGCCCGGTAACGGCGCGTCGGCAGGTGATGGAGTTTGAGATTGCACGGGAATACTAGCCGGTTCCGTGTTGGGGTCTATATTGTTCTGGGCCACGGCGTCCAAGCGACGCTTAGCAATGCCGTTGAGTTCAGGGTGGTCCGAGCCACAGTCACGGGGCGCTCTGTACTGGCCAGAACGCTCAGCGGACTTCGCTGGGACGCACACGCCGATTAAGCGTCGAATCAACAAACCGGAAAAACTGGAATCAGTCGGTCTAAAAAGACGAGTCTCTTTTTGCTGGCCAGCCCCTTATCGCTGGCCGGCATAGCACGCGCATGGAACCGATCTATCTGCTGGGACCACGCGTGTTAAGGCTTGATCCCCCAGCTCGGTCATCCTTGCCACAACGGACCAAGTCTCACGGTAGAGACGCGGCCGGGTCGCCAGCCAATTTCGGGCTGCCGCTGGGGATCCCCTCGGCCCGAGCCCGTTGGTCGCTAAACCTTGTCAACAACTTAACGATCTTTGAGATTAGTAGTATTCAGGGCAACCCCCAACCGAAACACGGCGAACCGCAGTCGGGCGGCGCAATTAGCTGATGGCACGGATCGGTTAAGCGGGGCTGCCAGCCTGACGGCCCTATTCTAGCCCCTGCTTCCCCATTTTGAAAACAGTAGCCGCGGCAAATTTGGCAAAATTCTGCCGCTGAGGCCGTAAAATGACGCGCACAATGCAAAACGACGGCCTGGGAAGGCCGTCGTTGCACGGTTGACTAGGTGGCACTTAATGGACCGGTGTATTGTCCCCTAAAGGACTAGCTGCCAAGCGCCATTGCCAGATCTTGCTTGGCATCCTGCCCAGTCAGTTTCAAATTAAACTTCTCCTGAAGGATCTTGAACACATTGGGCGTGATGAATCCGGGCGGGTTTGGCCCGATTGTGACCCCTTGTACGCCAAGGGCCAGTAATGTCAATAAGACGGCAACCGCCTTCTGCTCGAACCACGAAACCACCATTGTCAGTGGCAAATCGTTGACTGTGCAATCAAACGCGTCGGCCAATGCGACGGCAACTTTGATTGCCGAATACGCATTGTTGCACTGGCCCATATCCAACAAGCGGGGCAGGCCGAGCAGCTGGCCGTAGTCGTGGTTCCAGATCCGGAACTTGCCACAGCCCAAGGTCAATATGAACGAATCGGCTGGTGTCGATTCGGCATAGTCGCTGAAATAGTTCCGACCGGGCTCCGCACCGTCACAACCGCCAATCAGGAAGAAGTGGCTGACTCGGCCCTCTTTGATTGCCGGAATCAGCGTGTCGGCAATTCCGAGAATCACCGAATGGTGGAAGCCCGTCGTCGATTGTCGGATTTCCGAGGCTGGGAGCGGCGGGCACTGTTTAGCCATCTCGATGACTGCCGAGAAATCGTCGTTGTGGATCTGCTGTCCTTCGGGAACGGCAGTGGCCCGAGTCGTAAACAGGCGATCCTTGTACGTTTCCGGCGGGATCAGCACGCAGTTCGTGGTGCCGACAACCGGGCCCGTGAACTCGGCAAACTACTTCCGTTGGTTCTGCCAGGCGCTGCCGAAGTGACCTTCGAGGTTTGGATGCTCACGTAGCTTAGGATACATGTGCCCCGGTAGCATCTCGCCGTGTGTGTAGACGTGGACGTCTGTTCCCTCACATTGCTTCAGGATATTCCAAAGGTCCAGCAGATCATGCCCGGTCACCAGGATCCCCGGCCCCTCAACCGAGCCTTCCCGTACCGTTGCCGGAGACGGTTCACCAAACATGTCTACATGGCCTTCGTCCAGCAGTTCCATCACCCGGAGATTCTGATGGCCACACTCCATGCAAAGACCAAGTAGCGATTCGACGTCAAAGTTCACGTTTGTCATCGTAGCAAACAGAGCTTCCTCGATGAACGCACTGACCGACTCGTCCGACTTGCCCAACCGCCGAGCATGGTGGGAATAGGCGGCCATGCCCTTCAGACCGTACAGCAGCAGCTCCTGAACCGATTTGACATCCTCGTCCTTGCCGCATACACCGGGACTCAATACGCAGCCACTTCCGTGGGCCGTCTGCTCACATTGATTGCAAAACATCGTGTTTACTCCTGTTTTTCCGGGAAAATGATCGTTTAAACGCCCGCTCCGATGGTGCTCGTTCGCACGACATGCCATCAGGGATCTTGGTTCCACACTCCTGGCAAGCTCGCGTGTTGAAAATTACAATAGCGGAAACTGCCGCGGCAGACCTTGATTCATGTCAAATCTCGAACAAACATCCTGGGTTACCTCCAGAAATAGCCATGCAACAGAAAATTGGCAGTATCCTGAGCCAGTGCGATCTGTTCGCGCATGTCGGAATCGCGCGACGCGAACGGCTTGCCCAGTTTTCAACGTTATGTCGGTTTTCCAAGGGGCAACGGATCTTCCGCCAGGGTGATGCGTGCCCGGGAATCTATGTGGTCGACCGTGGCATCGTTCGCGTCTTCAAGACAGGTAATCGCGGAAAAGAACACGTGCTTCACATGATTGGACCGGGGCATACATTTGCCGAAGTTGCCGCGATCGGGAACTTTGAGTGTCCGGCCCATGCCGAATCCGTGGCCGATACCGTCTGTGCCTTGGTCCCGCTCGACCCGTTCCAGCATGAAATGCAGCACGATCATCAGCTCTGCCTTGAAATGATGACCGGATTGTCCCTCTGGGTCCGCCGGTTGATTTCATTGATGGAGGATATCGTCTTGCGAGATGCCTTGGGACGCACAGCCAGGTTCTTGCTCGAATCCGATACAGATCCCGATGGTACGGTCCGGTTACCCAGCTTGAAACGCCATGTGGCCAGCCATCTCAATTTGACCAGCGAGACGTTTTCCCGAACACTGGGCCGCTTGATCGAGGCGGGGCTGATCGTCGAGTTGGATGACCAACGGCTGGCGCTGCCGCAGCGAGAAAAACTGCAGGCTATCAGCGAGGGAGTCTTTCCGGCCCTTTGACGCGACCGGTCGGACAATTCGCTCGACGCCGATGAACCCTCGTTCACCTCTGTCTCAATACCTGAATGCGACGAGTCACCGATGAGCACACACATACCGTCTGCCGTTCTCGAATCACTGCGTCACGGAGTTGTTATTCCTGCCAGCCCATTGGTCCTCAATGCAGACCGGTGTTGGGATCAACAGCGACAACGGGCCTTGTGGCGCTACTATATCGCCGCTGGCGCGGGTGGCATTGCTGTCGGTGTGCATACGACTCAGTTTGGAATTCGCGATCGCAAAGTTGGCCTTTTTGAACCCTTGCTGGGGCTGGCACGTGAGGAATTCGACCGAGCGGACCAAGCGAACGAAACGCCACGGATTCGAGTCGTCGGGATTTGTGGCCGAACGCGCCAGGCGGTCGCCGA
>JAJSAJ010000426.1 GCA_024274855.1 Planctomycetota bacterium
CACCGACCATAAGGTGTTTACTTGTAAGCTCCCATGCTGTAACAGGTTCCAACTCGACAGGCCACAGTTCCACGGCGCGAATGCGCCATCGCATGATTCGAATTCGCTCTCAGGATGCAAAAACGAAACATGCGTTGAACTAAACCGCTGCGCGGCCACATCTTGCGCATCGCCCGTCCGAATGCCCCATTCTGAAGCTTGTTAGCCCTCCGCCCGGTCGGATAGAATGCTTGAAGTCCGAAGCGTGCGGCACAAAGAAAACGCATGGCAGGCCGGCAGGGGTGCTCACAGGCTTCGCATCAGAAGACGAGTGGTTCGATTATCAACTCGAAAACGACCCTCGTTTTCTGCAGCGAATCGCAGAGGCGCGCGCAAGCTTGCAGAACGGCCAAGGTGTCAAGCTCGAAGATGTCACCACTGGCAAGAAACGGCGAACAAGCGGATGAAGCCGAGCGGAAATGCGGTTGAGCTGGCCCAGATCGTAACGTGGTCCAGGTAGGTCCCGCTTGCCGAGCGGGACATGGCGTAATCCAGGACACTACAAGAGGTTTGGAGCTGCATCCGGAACCTGTTTGCCTGCTGCTGGACCGGATTGCGATCACTGCCGGTTGAGCTTCAAAAGGAGTAACACTTTAGGCAAATGGAGAACGCGCGTTGGTCGAAGGCCCCCCATGGGATTGTCCCATGGGTGAACAAGTCTCTCGAGCTAAAAAGCATGTGATGAAAATCCCCCCTTTCCGCTCCCTCCCCGCCGCCTTTGGCGGCGGGGAGGGAGCGGCCGTCGGCATGACATGCCGGCCTTAGCTCAATAGACTCGCTCGCCAACGGCACAAGGCCGTTGGGGTCGATCAGCCGAAAAAACAGCAGCGAAATACAACTCCAACTGCAGACGGCTAAACAGTTACATAAATGACACCTGCCCCTCCACGCACTTTCGCCGTGAACGGTTACTACCAGGCGTGGATGCGGTTGCTACTGCAGATCAATCTGTCGAAACAGGGGCAAGTGACGGTAGTAGACTTCCAGGCAGCAGACGGCCAGAGCGGTCATATAGACGCGGCCGCCTTGTGACGTGAGTGGTCCGCGCGGCGTCCAGCTTCCGGCCTGATGCCCGCGTGTCTCTTGTGTGGAAATCAGCACATCACGCATTTTCAGATTCCATACAAGCCACGGTCGGCCTCCGTAATGGTGCATGACCTGAGTTGCATAGTACCAATAATAGACGTTTGGGTTATTAGCCGCCGGAGGATATTTTTTCAGCAGCCAGTCAACACCTTCGCGCAAAGGTGGTTGGTTCTTTTTCCATCCGAGATAGATTCGACAAAGCAGTCCTTCGGCGGTCATGGGGGCGGTGGGGTTTTCCCGGTGCATGTAGCCATACTGGGCCCCTTGGCGTCGCTGCACAGTGTCTAGGAAATGGCCCGCGTTTTCAAGCGTCTCCTCTGGAACAGCCAAATTGGCCGCCAAGCCGCTTTGCAAAGCCATCAGCTGCCAGCCAAGCACGCTGGTGTCGCCCTGCAACCGGTTTCGCTTCTGACGCGGATAATACCGCCAGCCGCCATCGAGGTATTGCGCCCGGATGATGAAGTCTAGCGCCAATTGAGCAGGAACGCGAAGCCGTTCGTCACCGGTCATCAAAAACGCTTCGCACAACACGATCGTTGCTTGGCCGTGCGTGTACATACCCGGGTATTGGGCCGAGCTGCCTCGCAAATCGCCGTCCGTTTTTTGGTGCTGCACCAACCAGCGAAGCCCTTGTGCAACTTCGTTCTTGTAGATTCCGGTCAGATGGGTTTGGCCCGCTCCGAGCAACGGCAACAGGGCCAATGCCGTTCCGGTCATGTCACTGTGCAGTGAAGCACGCCCTCCACAATTGCAAGACTCGACCCGGTTGAAACGATCCAGACTCCAGCTTCCATCAGGATTCTGATGCCGAGCGACCCAGCGCAAACCGCGAGCGACCGCCGCTTCGGTCAACGTCGTTCCCCCTTCATGCTTCACAATCTCGACTCGCAACCTTGGATCACGCGCGGCAAATGCACGCCGTGAGGTCGAATGGGACAACTGTTTCCTGACATCCTTGATGTCGGGCAAGTGGGGGTTGCTGGTGTCCACCAGACGCAATTCGCGTGCTTGTTGATCGGCCCGCAGTGCCACTCGCCGCTGGGCCGGATCCTCCATGTTGACGCCGTCGGGGATTCCCAAATCAAAAACGGACATGTCCTCGAACTTGACCACACGCGTATCACCTCCCTCAACGGATCGCCGGGTGACACGGGTCGACAGCGTAATGTAGGGACTCTCCGTTTCCTCTTGATAGGTAAGCAGACCAAGTATCGTCAGCAGCAAGACATGCAACAGCAGGCTGATCAGCCAAGCCGGCATATTGCTAAGGAAGCTGCCGCGTCTCCGCGCGCCACGACGCTCGAATGGCTTGGACGCGTCCTTGCGTGCCGGCGCCGCAACCGGTGGTGGGACCGGCTTGGTCGGTTCCGAGCGCCGAGGTGCCTGCTGCAAATCGGCGGCTGGCGGCGCGGCCACTCTGGACCGGCTCGCCGGCGGCTTCGAGGCCGGTCTAGCCTTCAGCGCCGAAGAGCCTCGCGCTTCCGCACGCTGATGCAACAGGCGGCGCGCTTCGCGCTCTTGTTGCTCCGTCAGCTCAATGCTCGTATCGCACCGCCAACAGTCGGCGATCATCAACCATAAACGGATGGTCATCGGCGCCTGGCAATCGGGACACGTGCACAAAACCACATCACCATTCAGCCAGATTCCGAAACGTCCAATACGGTCTGACGCGCCAGCACAATCGGAAAACTTCCTCTCAATCGAAGCACGATCCGACTCGGACACACCCACTGCCGGACCGATCTCCGGCAACGGGGCGGCAGATCGGAGATCGATCAACGGCATTTCGGCTCTTTCGGGCGGACTGGCAATCGACATCCGACTATCGATCGGCACCAAGACCAGGCGAACATGGGGATCCGAATCGTGTCGTGCCATTGATACTAAGTCCGCATATCCCGATTCGCCCCAATTGATCCGCCGGACAACCTGACGGCCCGTTCCAGTCGTCATTGTAGTGTTCTCGCACCAGTAGGCCAGGGAAAAGAGCCGTATTGGCAAGAAGGTCTCCTCGATTCGCACTTTAGCGACAGGCACGGACATCGGCGCGGGCCCCACCCGCTTTAGGGGGTGGGTCCCGCACTCCACCTCCAGGCGAAGCCGACCGGCAACAACACATCCCGCTTGATGCGGAAGCCGTCTGGTGGAGCGATGAGAGCTAAGGATTCGCCAATCAGTAATTGTCGCACTTTTCCGCCTACAGACCCCCATGGGCTCGCCCCATGGGTGAATCAGGCTCGCAGCTAAGGAGAAACATGCGTTCGGCTGCCCTGTAGCTTGAGAGACTTTGGTTCCCACGGCCCGCAAGCCCGTGGGGGACCGAGACCGACACATCGTCCCCGAGTAAACGCGACAACAATGGATTCGCCGGCCCTACCGCCACTGGCGTCGAGACATGCCAGGGCGTATAGCGAAGGTTGCCCAGAAACTGCTAAACTAATGTACTTGGCAGCTTATCACACGTGTCGGACGTGCTTCGAGTGTAACGGCCCTAAACAGCCGCCCTCTTGATAATAGCCCAATGAGATGGGCCCAATGAGATGGGCCCAATGAGATGGGCCCAATGAGATGGGCCCAATGAGATGGGCATGGCGTGCTGGGCGGACGGGGCAAGACGAACCGGCATGTATCGATCGCAAACGCAGCAGGCATGATTACCTATCCTGGCTGAAATCATCCCCGGGGGATCCCATGGCAACGGTGGAGTTAACCGACTTGATCGCCGAGTTGCAGACCAACATGAGCGAGGTGGTGTTGGGCAAGCCGGAAGTGGTTCGCATGTGCTTGGTTGCCTTGCTAGCCGGCGAGCACATTTTGCTGGAGGATGTGCCTGGCGTCGGCAAAACGCTGGTCGGAAAGGCTTTGGCGAAGAGTGTATCTGGTGAGTTCTGCCGGTTGCAGTTCACGCCCGACCTGCTGCCAAGCGACATTATTGGAAGTAGTGTATTTCACGTGAAGACGACGGAGTTTATTTACAACCGGGGTCCGATCTTTGCGAATGTTGTGCTTGCCGATGAAATCAATCGAGCGCCACCCAGGACTCAAAGCGCCCTATTGGAAGCGATGAGCGATGGCCAGGTCTCGGTCGATGGAACGACCTACGCGTTACCGAAGCCGTTTATCGTGATCGCCACGCAGAATCCATTCGAGTTTGAGGGGACCTATCCGTTACCGGAGAGCCAATTGGACCGGTTTTTGTTGCGTATTTCGATGGGGTACCCTGATCGTGAGGACGAACGCAGGGTGCTCGATTCACATCGGCTTGGCGAGCCGGTCGAACGCCTGGAATCGGTATTGAATGCCGACCAGGTTTTGCAGCTTCAAGGCAAGGTGCGTGAGGTAACGGTCGACGAGTCCATTGTGAGCTATTTGCTGGAGATTGTCGAACTGACGCGTCAATGCGAAGACTTGCACGTCGGCGTCAGCACTCGCGGCGCACTGAGTCTGTATCGCGCGGCTCAAGCATCTGCCTTGATCGACGGGCGCGACTTTGTGGTTCCCGACGATGTCAAGCGATTGACCGATGCGGTATTGGTCCATCGAGTGATTCCCAAACGGTTTTATCAAGCAGGTCGTCGCACGGAAACCGAGCAACTGATTCGCCAGCTTGTGAACCAAGTTCCGGTGCCGGAGTAACCATCCGACCATGGCTCGGCCTCCCCACACCACAATTTGTCTGGAAGGTTTGTACTACCTGTTCGTCACGCTGTTTATCCTGGGTGGTGCAGCATTACGTGAAGTCAGTCTGCTGGTCATTCTGGCTGGGATGATGGTCGGGCCCTTTCTTTTCAACTGGCGGCTGGTCGGGCTGATGCTTCGCAATCTGAGTGTTGACCGGAGACTGCCCACCCGGGTCTGCTCCGGCGACTTGCTGACCATACCAATCACACTCTCCAACCATCGTCGGCACCTGACGGCTTGGATGGCCGTGATCGAAGACTGCATCCGGCGTCAGAACGGCACGAAACAGGACACGGCAAGCACGATTCGGCTACTGATTTCAAGTGTGCCTCCGCGCCAAAACCGAACGGTTTCGTACCAGATCCGCATGTTGCGACGAGGCCGATATCGATTTGGTCCGCTTCAAATCTCAACTCGGTTTCCGCTCGGACTGGCCAAAGCCAGCCGGATCATCAGCAAGCAGACGACCTTTCTCGTTTGCCCTCGGTTGGGACGACTCAGCCGCCACTGGATGGGTCTGACGGCAACGCACGCCATCGGCAGCCAACGGACACAACGCCAGCACGGTGCTTTGGAAGGTGACTACTACGGGTTGCGGGATTGGCGATCGGGCGACAGCCGTCGATGGATCCACTGGCGCACGTCAGCCAAACGGGGTGAACTGTCGGTTCGGCAGTTCGAACAGCAACGTAGCCGCGATCTGGTC
>JAJSAJ010000427.1 GCA_024274855.1 Planctomycetota bacterium
TCGCAGCTAAGGACTGTCGCACTTTTCTGCGTACAGACCCCCATGGGCTCGTCCCATGGGTGAATCAGTTTCGCAGCTAAGGACTGTCGCACTTTTCTGCGTACAGACCCCCATGGGCTCGTCCCATGGGTGAATCAGTTTCGCAGCTAAGGAGGATCGCCACACGAACGCCCCCCAGTAAACGCGACAACAATTGATCTGCCGGTCCTAGGCTCGGCCACACGTCTCATTCTATTCGCCGTCGCCGAAGTCCACAACCAATGATCCGGCCACTCGCTGCCTACCGAGCCGAAGTGCGGTCGATATAATCGGTAGCGTGCGATTCGTCGAGTTCCAACATCTGTTCGTGCGAGGGGTAAGCGTGTAAGATGCGCGCCATCGATAAGGGCTCTTGACAAGAACGAGATTTTGACAAGAAAAGGGCAACAGGCCGATTGCGGCAGGCTCAATTGGCGGCCCAAACCCGCAATGGCGTATTCATGGACCAATAATCGACCGCTTTGCGTCGAATTCCGACAACAGGCGGGAGCAACCCCTATTGCGGTCATTTTCCCGAGAACGCCGGCGATCGAAATCGACTGGAGGCATTGATCGTAAGGTGGTCCAGGTAGGTCCCGCTTGCCGAGCGGGACATGGCGTAATCCCGGACGCTACAAGAGGTTTGGAACTGCAGCCGGGACCTGTTTGCCTGCTGCTGGACCGGATTGCGATCAAGGCCTCGACTGGATGTTTTTTGAAGCTCGTGGCGAGGAGCCGCGAGTGGATGTAGATGCCAGGAAACGGGCTCGTCGTCCTCGCAACATACTGTTGTTACGTGAGCCAAGACGGAGGACGCTTTGGCGACGACCGCCTTACGGTTCCGTCGCCGATCGCTCGTGAAATTTCATGGATAGCCCCCCACAATACGTTGACGATTGAGAATCAAAGCGACCATGAGCCATAACCGACCGATGCTCGACGTGGCACGCCAGGAGATTACCAGTGCGGCCGGCACATGGGTCATCAAGGTAGGAACGCGCGTTCTTACTCACGCCGATGGCACGCTCGACATGGAGCGAATCACGCAGTTGGCCGAGGAGATCTGTCTGCTGCGCGAGTCACAGCACCGAGTGGTGTTGATCAGCTCGGGAGCCGTCGGGGCGGGCATGAGCCAGTTGGGACTGGCTACGCGGCCAACTGACGTCGCACAACTGCAGGCCGTGGCAGCAATCGGGCAAGCCCAGTTGATCAAAGTGTACGACGAGACGTTTCGCAAGCACGGCCACGTCGCTGCTCAAGTGCTCTTGACGGCCGACGACCTGAACAGCCGCACACGATATCTAAACGTCCGCAATACGCTCCGTTCGCTGCTTGATTATGGCGTGGTTCCGATTCTGAACGAAAACGATACGGTGGCCGTTGACGAACTGGTCGTGACATTCGGAGATAATGACCGTCTGGCCGCCCTGGTGACGAATCTGCTTTGCGCCCCCTTGCTGGTGATCCTGTCGGACGTGGATGGATTGTATGACGGAGATCCGAACTCGCCGGATTCGAAACTGATCCCGACGGTTGTGCAGTTGGATGAGCGCGTGTTTTCATGGGCGAGCCGGCAGTCTGAGGGAATTGGCAAAGGGGGAATGGCCAGCAAGCTGGATGCGGCTCGCATTGTCACATCCGCTGGTGAGAATGTGATTATTGCTAGTGGCCGGCAGCCACGAATTCTACGCGACATCACCCAAGGCCATCTGGTCGGCACGCTGGTGATGGCTCAGGGCAAGCCGATCAGTCCTCGCAAACGCTGGATCGGATTTTCGGCACAGACCAGCGGTGCAGTGCAACTCGATGCGGGCGCCGGCTTGGCAATTGTCCAGCGGGGACGCAGCTTGTTGGCCATCGGGATCCTGGGAACCGAGGGCAAGTTTCGCAAAGGGGATCTCGTGTCGGTCTGCGATTCCAATGGAATGGAAATCGCGCGAGGGTTGACGAATTACCACGCAGACGAGGTCGAGCGGATCAAAGGCTTGCATTCCTACCGCATTGCCCAGGTACTCGGCCATTGCCCGTACGAAGAAGTGATCCACCGCAACAACATGACCGTGCTCGGCTGATGGGGAAAATCGCCTCCCCAAGCCAGCTCCGCTGATTCATCCCCAAATCTTCAACCATCGATCTTAGGTGAGATTACCCAACCACAATAATCCTAACACCGCGCCCACTGAAATTGGGGAACTTCAATGTTGCTCTTAGCTCAATAGACTCGCTCACCAACGGCACAAGGGCGTTGGGGTCGATCGACCGAAAAAACAGCAGTGCGATACAAATCCTACTGCAGACGGCTAAAGTGTTACCTGGCTTCAAAGATCGTTAGGTTGTTGACAAAGTTCCAGCGCCCAACGGGAGCGGGCGATTTCAACCTCGCCCAAGCTTCCCGGGGATCGGGCCATGGTCCGAAGTAGTGGAACTTGGCGCCGTTTCTTGGCCCACAGTCCCGAAGCATGCGAAAAGAGTGGAAAGTCCGAATAGGGTTCCCAGGGCTTGGCTGGACGGGGCTTTTTGCTAGACTTGGCCTTAGTGTACTTGGCGGCTGTAGCCGGTTACATGTCCGTGTATCGCCTGCTCGACAGGACTTTGCCGGGGTCGTTTTTCTGATCCCTTGAAGCTGCCGGGAGCCATAGAAGGTGTAAACAGGCGAAATTCAAGACCGACCCTGTGACGTAAACCCTTGCTATACAACACTTGCCAGAGTGGCGGAATTGGCAGACGCGCTGGATTCAAAATCCAGTGTCCTTAAGGACGTGTGGGTTCGAGTCCCACCTCTGGTACTCAAGACAGGACAACGACTTACGGCAAATCGCGGTGAGTCGTTTTTTCGTGTACCCTCAACGGGTAACGATAACAGATTGATGAAAACGTCGCTCTGTCTTTGCTCCGTTATCGGCCCGATTATCTGGCCATCTGAAGAACGCAATGCCGTGCGGCGGATTGCTGCCCGGTGTGTGCGACGTCCCGCCACCTTATCTGACTTCACAAGGCATCTCACCGCCACATGTCGTTCTAACGGACACGTCGCCCGCGCCGTTGCGGCATGGCTTGCCAGACGTTTAACGACCGCGACACTGCGAAAACTATCGGGGCTACTTGGCCTGGGACGCCCGGAAAGCGTCAGCAACCTCACGCCCCGAGTCGACCGGGAGCTGGCGAAGCCTTCAAGATCAAGCCTTCGAAAAGATCTGCGTGCGATCGAATCGCAAGTCACACGGAGAACAAAGAACAAGGTCTGACGCTCGGTCCTCGTTCTTTGTTCTCACGCCACATCCCTGCTTGTTTTCCATATCGCGCAACATCAAAATAAAAGAGCACGCCTGATGCCAATTCACCCTTGGAATGATCACCATGCCCATATCAAGTAGTGATTTTCGTCGCACTAAATATGCATCTCTTCTGGATCGTGATCATACGCTCAACGGGGGTGTCGTGTTAGGAATTGACGGATACCCTATTGAGATTCAGGCACGGGCGATCAAGATCCTCAAGAAACCCAGGCCGATTACCCAAGTGACGACCATAACCGGCATGGCGACTGGCGCCGTATGCGAGGCACTCCAGCGAATTGAAGGAGCATTTGCGAAACTTCGCATCGAGCCCTCTCAAGTCAAGATTCTTGTTAATCTAGCACCCGCTGATCTGCCAAAATTCGGGACTTCTTTGGACCTCCCTTTAGCTGTGATCCTGCTACAAGCAGCCGGACATTTGCCGGACTTGCCTGAATTGGAGGAAGGCTACTACCTATTGGCTGGGGAGCTCGGAATACATGGCGAAATCCGCCGCATTCCAGGTGCTCTATCACTCGCTCATATTGCCCGAAACGGTCAGCACTTGATCGTGCCGACCGGGAATGAGCGTGAGTGTGCCCTAATCTTGGCTAAACCGGGACATGAACGGTGTCGAGTTCACGCTGTGTCCACGCTGGCAGAAATAGTTGAGTTCTTTCAAGGACAGCGACAACTGGAGAATGCGCTCAGCTCACCCATTCGATTTGAGGCGGCGATCGACAAATCCGTTGACTTTGGATTGATCCGTGGCCAAAAGAAGGCGAAAGAAGCCGCCGTCATTGCGGCAGCGGGTGGACACAACCTGCTCTTAGTTGGGCCCCCTGGCGAGGGGAAATCCCTGCTTGCCAGTGCGATACCAGGCATTCTGCCACGCCTCACAGATGCGGAAAAAGTAGAGCTCACACGCATCTATTCTGCGTGCGGCAAACTTGATCATGACGCGTTAGCCGTAACACGTCGGCCGATGCGCAGCGTACACCACACGGCCTCCAAGGCAGCATTAGTGGGAGGTGGAAGTGGAATCCCCACGCCGGGTGAGATTACGCTATCGCACCTAGGCGTACTTTTCCTTGATGAGTTGGGAGAATTTTCCCGAGCCACGTTGGAAGCACTTCGGCAACCAATGGAAACGGGTTGCATCACTATTTCGAGGTCATCAGCGTCACTGGACTTTCCTTGTCGCTTCTCTTTAGTGGCTGCCATGAATCCGTGCCCGTGCGGATATGCGGGAACTGATCGCTGCACATGCAGTGAATCCGAAGTCCGAAAATACCAGAAGAAGATCAGCGGACCATTGCTTGATCGAATTGACCTACAAGTGGCATTAAGGCCTCTGTCTACAAATGAGCGATTCGCTGAGACCACACGGAATGAATCGAATCGGATTCGCGCGAAAGTGGAGAAGGCTAGGGAAAAACAGATCCAGCGTTTCGCCGAAAGAGGAATCCCTTGTAATGCAGCTATCCAAGGCGGGCACGTGCGGGAGTACTGTCCCTTCTCCGATTCCGGTTTTGAGAGGTACAAGTCCATCATTGACCAATCGCAACTGTCCACGCGATCCATGGACCGTCTTGCGAAA
>JAJSAJ010000428.1 GCA_024274855.1 Planctomycetota bacterium
ATATCGGCTGAACCGCACCGTTGAGGCCGACTGGTTGCGTAAGGGATCATCCACTGGCTGTTCAGCTGGCCCCTCCGCTGAACCTTCCATCGGCTCTTCCAGGTCGGGTAGACCACTCGATACATTGGAAACCGACGGCTGACCAACGTCCACGGAGCGTGTGCCAAGCTGCTGAGCCTCGTCGGTGGAATCCACGGAACCAACTGGCTGTTCGGGAGCGACCGGTACGGATCGTCTCTTGATTTGGATGACGACAGCTTGCCTCATCGACGGAACAACACGCGTTAGATTCGCTTCCGCTGAATGTCCATCTTCCGATGGATGATCTCCCGCCAGGGAACGTGGCGTGGCGGCATCCGAACTTACGTAGACCGGCACCTGTATCTGTACAATTTCTTCTGGCGAATCGTCAAACTCGACTGGATCAGGAACTGGGCCGACCTGGGCCGGCCATTGATTGGAAAACAAGCCCGATTGGGCGTCCGCCAAGACCTCGTCGACAACACGCGGGTCGGCGCTCGGCGCGCCCTCATTGTTTCTATGCGCAATACCGATGCTGACCGATCGAGTGTTTCCCGACACGGCTCGAAGCTGTTCTGGAACGTCCGCGACAACTTGTTGGCGGGGAAAACAGAGTTGCTCGCCAACGTCCGAATGTTCCATCTCGAGGCCACCGAGAGTGGCCAACAGCATCTTCGGTTCAAGACGTTCCAGAGAAAGTGTCCGTTGTCTACGGCGCTGGCATCCACCGGACTGGTATGTCCCAGATAAGGCAAAAACGATCATGACACGCGCCGCGACCGCGACGTCCTCCAGAAAGAAAACCCAGCGTTACAAGAATCGCATGCGCTCGATTTGTGATGCACGTAGTGGTCACGGACCGACACCTGTGCATGCTATCTTGCGGCCGGAATTGAAAGCGTCAAGACTCGGCGCGGACACTACGGGAATCGACCAGCAAAAGTCAACCCCAACGTTGGAGAAGAACAAAACGCCAAGACACCCAACGCGGCCTTTGGCCACAGGGTGGACGTGTGAATTACCCTAAAAGAGGACTGACGCGGGCTACGCCTGCAAGGGCAGTTAGGTCCGGCTTGCCGAGCCGGCCCGAATCGCCAAATGAGTCCCCACGGCTAGTCCCGCCCGGCAGGCGGAACCTACGAAATGCGAGCACTGCTCGGTATCCAGGAACCCGCTGCCGTTGGTCGCTAGCATGTGTGCAAACACACAAGCTGTCACCAGATTGCAACACGAAGCTGCGCGGATCAACAACTGCTAGCACATGCCTGTTCGCCCGCGAACACGCCTGTCCAAGTCGCGATTTCCCACATCCCCCCCCACCTCACGCCAAGTGATTTAGATTACATTGTCTTACCAATAGACGAAGCGCGAAAGGAATCCGAGTTCCCCACCCAGAAGAGCAGATTTCCACCGGACGGCAGGGCCGCCAACCAACTTCGAGCTACCACCACGACGTTGCCGCAAGGGCAAGTAAGTCCGGTCTGCCGAGCCGGACCAGAATCGCTTATTGATTCCCGCTTCAAGTCCCGCCCGGCAGGCGGGACCTACTAGTGCCGCACACCGTGTGCGCATTTTGAACGTTTGCAGCACAATGGAGTGTTCCTCCCCATGAAAAGACACAAACACCACACCGGTCCAACGGGGAGATCCCATCGGACAAGAAAAACGGCCGCTAGTCGTTCAACCGGCCGCCACCAGCACCGAAGGCTAAGGCTCGAACAACTCGAAGACCGCGTGTTACTCGCAGGTGATCTGGGCGTACGGTTCGCATTTGCGGACCTCACGGGCAATCCCGTGGATTTCATGGTTGTGGGCAACAACTACGAGCTTCAAGCTCATGTAAAAGATTCTCGCGTCGCGGCGACGGGAGTCGCACAAGCCTACTTCGACGTAACCTATGATCTTAGTCTCATCTCGACAACGGGTAATATCGAATCGGGGCCCGAGTTTCTGGTAGCTTCGAGTGGCGATTTATTGACACCAGGCTTGATCAACGACGCGGGCGGTGCTGATACAGACACGTTGCCCCCACAATCACCTGGCGTTGAGTTACTGCTTTTCAGCATTCCTGTCCGAGCATCCTCTTCCGGCACGCTGAATCTGGTCACCGGTCTGGCTGAGCCGGCGGAACGTTTACCAGAATTTTTCCAGAGCCAGACGTCCATCTCTTTAGCCGATATCGAATTCACGGGCAACTCGATAGAGATCCGCGATCCCGGAATCTCGGTATCGCCATCGCTGGGCCTGCAAACGACCGAAGGGGGTGGAGGGGATTCGTTTGAGATTTCGCTTCGCACGACGCCAACCGCGAACGTGACAGTTGCCTTGTCGTCGAGCGATCCCACCGAAGGAACGGCATCACCCTCAAGCGTCACGTTCACACCAGCCAATTGGAACACACCTCAGGTCATAACCTTGCACGGAGTGGATGATACGTTCGTAGACGGCAATATCGACTATCAAATCATCACGGCGCCTGCAGTCAGTAGCGATCCCATCTACAACAATCACGATCCCGCGGACGTCTTGGCAACAAATTTCGACAACGATTCTCTCGGCATTTCGGTCCATCCCACAACAGGCCAGACTACGGAATCGGGAGGGACAGACACCTTTCAAATTGTCCTGAACAGCGAACCAACAGCTAATGTCACCATTGCATTGTCGTCGTCCAACACCAGCGAAGGAACGGTCTCCCCGACCAGCGTGACGTTGACGCCGGCCAATTGGAATGTGCCACAGACGATTGTCGTCACCGGACAAGATGACAACCTCGCGGATGGAAGCCAGGCCTACTTGATCATTACTAGCAACGCGGTTAGCGACGACACGGGCTACAACGGGCGCACCGTGGCGGACGTGTCCATGACGAACGTTGACGATGATTCGGCAGGTATTATCGTGCAACCAACAACGGGCCAGACCACGGAAACTGGCGGAACGGATAGTTTCCAGATCTTCTTGACCAGTCAACCTCTGGCCGATGTCACAATTCAGCTCACTTCCAGTGACACAACCGAAGGCACGGTTTCGCCGTCGAGTATAACTTTCAGCCCAACCACCTGGAGTTCGCCGCAGTTCATTACAGCGACCGGCCAGGACGACGACATCGCTGATGGTAACACGTCCTACTCCATCGTAACTTCGGCCGCCGTTAGCACAGACGCTGACTACAATGACCGTGCGGTTGCGGACGTCGCCATAACCAATCTCGACGACGACGCGGCCGGTATCCTGGTTGAGCCGACTTCAGGTGAGACTGACGAGTCGGGTGCCACTGCCACGTTCTCCATCACGCTAAGCAGTCGCCCCACGGCCGATGTCACACTCGCATTATCCTCGAGCGACACGACCGAAGGGACCGTGTCGCCAGGCAGCGTGACATTCACGCCCGCAACTTGGAACACTCCGCGCCAAGTTCTGGTCACTGGCCAGAACGATAACCAGGCAGATGGCACGGTGGCCTATACGATCATCACCGCGCCGGCGGTTAGCAGTGACATCAGCTACAACGGTCGCAATGCGGCCGACATATCGATGACCAATCGAGACAATGACGTTGCCGCGGCGGTCGTCATACCGACGACCGGATTGGTGACCGGCGAGAATGGCGCGACAGCCGATTTTGAAATACGCCTCGCCAGCCAGCCCACTGCCGAAGTCAGTCTTAGCTTGACATCAAGCGACCCGTCCGAAGGAACCGTGGCAATCGGCAACGTATCCTTTCTGCCCAGCAATTGGAACGTTCCACAGATCGTCACGGTCACCGGAATCGATGATGAGATCGACGACGGCGACATCCCGTACACAATCCTAACCGGCAACACCGTCTCTGATGACATCGCTTATAATAATCTGGCGGTTGACAACGTCGGGATCACGAATACCGACAATGACGAGGCAGGGATTATTGTTTCCCCCACATCCGGCCTCGAGACAAATGAATCTGGTGGGCAAACGAACGTTGCAATCGTACTGGCAACTCAGCCCACGAGCGACGTCCCCATACAGATCGTCTCCAGCGACCCCGGAGAGGGAACTGTAGACCCCGGAATACTCGTCTTCACCACCACTAACTGGAATCAGCCTCGTACAGTCCGTGTTCAAGGCCAGGACGATGCCGTCGTCGATGGCGATGTCGGCTACGAGGTCTCGGCAGCGCCGGGTTCCACCGATGACAACAAATACAACGTACTAGCTCCGGTGACGGTCTCCGTCGTCAATCGCGACAATGATACGGCCAGCCTCGTCATCACCGGTGGCGAAGATCTGACCACCGGTGAAGACGGCACGTCAGCAACGTTCTCCGTGGCCTTGTCGGCACAACCGACTAGTGATGTGCAGGTCACACTAGCGTCCACGGACGAAACGGAAGGAACAACATCGACCAATCAACTGACCTTTACCTCCAGCAATTGGAGCACTCCACAAGACGTATCCGTTTTGGGCGTCGACGACCAGGCAGTGGATGGCAACAAGTCATTCTCGATTGTGCTGACTCCGGCCAGCACCGATACGCACTTCGACAGTATCCCGCCCATCTCAATCTTCGCAACAAACCGCGACAACGATTCCGCGCAACTGACCATCTCCACTGTCAACTCAACGGTGATTGAAGGGACCGGTGATACAGCAACCCCCATTACGTTTGAGATCACATTGACGGGCGAAGTCGAAAACGGAATGACGGTCGCTTTCACAACGGATGATGGCACGGCAACGGCGTCAGGTGGCGATTACATTGACAACGACGGCACAATCGGTTTTATTGGCACGGCCGGAGAAACTCACTCCATCGAGATCGGCATCGTGGCTGATAACATGCTGGAACCCGACGAGAGTTTTTCCGTCTCGTTAGGTCAGCTGAGCAACATCAGCCCCGACGCGGCGGAGCGTATTGATACGACTGCAACGCCATTGGCATTCACGATCACGGATGACGACGAGACATCGATCTCGTTCTTTGGCGTCACGCTCGAGGAAGGCACCGGCGATACGCCAAGCACGTTCGTATTTGATGTTACGCTATCGAACCCCGTCCAAGGGGGCTTGCGCATCGAATACACCACAAACGATGGAACAGCCACGCTAGTCGACAATGATTATGTTGACAACGACGGCACAATCGAGTTCTCCGGGACGGAAGGAGAACTGCAGTCGATCCAAGTACTGGTGGTCGCCGACGGTGCGGTTGAATACGACGAGTCGTTTGTTGTCGAGTTGACCAACATCCAATTCCTCGACCCCGTCCTGGACGAGTCAATCGATGTTCAAGGGGGCACGCAAACCGGCACCATCGTGAATGACGACCTGGCCTCTGTTTCCTTCACCGATAATTCAAGTCTGGCAATTGAATCAACCGGCAGCCATACACTTCAAACGCGGCTCTCGGTCACTGGTGGCGGAACGCTGACCGAAGAGGTAACGGTCGAGCTTTCCATGTTGCCCGGCAACACGGCAACCACTCCCGAAGATTTCGTACTCGAAACCAGCACGATTGTATTCCCGGCAGGCAGCCGTGACGGGGCAATCGGATCGATAGTAATGAACATTGTTACGGATGATGCCAGGGAGGATGACGAGCAAGTCGGATTTGAACTTAGTCTTGTCAGTGGCGGCATGGACGGCCAGGTTACACTCGGTACACCAGCACAGCATGAAGTGACAATCAGTGAAGACCCTTTGACGGCAAGCCTATCCGGCACGGTCTGGTTCGACTCGAACAACAATGGAGTGATCGAAGAGGGAGAACTTCCCATCCCAGGTGTCCAGGTCCAACTGGCAGGCATCAATCTGTGGGGCGACGTCGTTGAAATCACCGTCATGACCGATGATCGGGGCGTTTATCTATTCGACCGCTTGCCTGCGGGATCGTATTCGGTCTCGGAAAATCAACCGGCTGCCTTTATCGACGGCGTTGACGTTCTTGGAACGGTTAACGGTCTGCCGACAGGTCAGGTGGAAGAAGATCGTTTTTCCGGCATCACACTTACGGCCGCTCAACAGGCGAGAGATTACTTGTTTGGCGAACAACGACTCGCCCTGCTGCACATGTCACGGCGTCTTTTCTTCGCCTCCACACCTTCTTTGGCCGGAGCGATTCGGGACGTCGTGGCGAATGGCGAACAGTTGACTGGCGACCCGACCTTTGCTGACGTAATTCGGCGCGGCGAGCCGATTGAAATGCGACGCTTCGGTAACACCGTATGGCTGTCCGGAACCAAACAGGATGATACATTCCGCTTTGTTCCCGCAGGCAGTTCCGCATCGGAAGTTGATTCCGAACACCTTGTTTCTGTCAACGGTCTTGAGTGGCATTTCGACGCCAAACAGGTCGACACGATCATCTTCGACGCTCTATGCGGCAACGACAGTGCTGAACTGCACGACTCGGCCAACAACGACGTCCTCACAGCAAATCGCGACACGGCTATTTTAGGCAGCTCGGATTTCCGCATTGACGCGATAGCGTTCGAACTCGTGGAGGCGGTCTCATCTTCCGGAGGTTCCGACACCGTTGCCGTTGAGGAGGCCGACTTCATACTCAGACTGGACGGGCCGTGGTTGGAGCCGTAGATCGCATGGTCATCGATTTCAACGATGCCGGTTCTTGGCGGTTGCATTGTCCCTCAGACTATGCCAACACGCTTCCGTGCAACCGATTACTGCGCAGAGGAGCATTCGATGTTGCAGCCGCAACATACGCTACTGTACGTTCTCCTATTCCTGACCACAGCACCAGATATCTCGATCGCCGAAAACGCCGCGTTGCCGGGCGAGATCACCCAAGAGTTGCCGACACTCCGCTGTTTGGGAGTACGGTGGCTCATCGCCGGAGACGAC
The DNA here is from genome assembly GCA_024274855.1 of Planctomycetota bacterium. Lineage (GTDB taxonomy): Bacteria > Planctomycetota > Planctomycetia > Pirellulales > Pirellulaceae > JAJSAJ01. The sequence goes on from JAJSAJ010000428.1 coordinate 6,865, forward strand.
AATCGCAACGCCAAATGGGGATTGACGTTCAATGAGGGCGCACGGATCACGGTCAAACGTTGCAAAGTCGTTGATGTTGACTACGCTTTTGTCGCCGGACGAAACGGTCAGCGACAACAGCGGATCTTCATCTCCGATTGCGTCATGCGAGGCCGATCAACATGGCCGCGGACCGAGGGAATCGAACCGCGACGCGGCATTCAGATCGGCGGCACCGGTCACATCATCCGCTACAACCGAATCAGCCACTTCGCCGATGCGATCGACACGTTTTCGGCATACCCAACGTGTGCCATCGACATCTACGATGCCGCCGCCCATCCTGCGGCAGACCGTTTGAGTCGAACCAACACGGCCGACGATTTGGGGTTCTGACGACGTGGTTTTGAAAACGAAGCAGGAAGTTGCGTTGGAATTGATCGACCGAGTCAAAGACGATGAAATGCAGATGCTGGCATGGACAGCCGACGAGATGTGCGGCCGCGACAAGATCAAATCCCTTCTCCCCACACCCCCGCCATGTTAAGCTGCGATTCGCGAACTTGATGCTGTACAACCAAGCTATCGAATGCGCGAGGTGCGGAACAGTGAAACGGGGACAAATCGGCCGGTTTCAGCTGAAACAGGGCTTGGGTCGCGGTGGATTTGGCACGGTCTATCTGGCTCTCGATACGGTGCTGGATCGGCCGGTTGCGTTGAAGATACCCACGTTTAGATCCACCGAGACGCGGAAAACGGCCAGGTTCCTTCGCGAGGCCAAAGCAGCCGCTCGTTTAAGCCATCCGAATATTGCCAAAGTGTACGATGCGGGGCAAGAAGATCCTATCGGTAACCGGATCGCTGCCGCAGAGATACGCGCGGCGGACACACCGGTTCCATCAATGATAGACGGTACAACGATTCCTGCCGATCAGTTTTCGGCGTGCGCAAGCGACCATCGAACACACCTCCGTGCCAGGGCAGTCTTTACGAGTGAGGAACAGGCGGCAGGCCGTGACGGCTGCTGCCGGCAAACGTGTCACAAGATCGCTACACCCGTTCCGAACGCGAATTCCACATTACGGCAATCGTAGTCACACCACGCTGGGCGTGCATTTCCCCTGTCCCGTTGGACCCAACAGCGCACCGTTCCATTCATTCTCGCGTGTCCCACGCAAGGCACGCGTGTGATAGAATCAGGGGCTTGCGGCAATCAGACGACTCGCGTATTCAAACCCAACAGACTGAAAGAATGAACCATGCGCGCGACCTTGATTCTTGCACCGATTTTCGTGATGTCGATGACGTGTGTCTCCGTGTCGGCCGAGCCTTCTCCTTCACGGGAGAATCGGCAAAGTACAAAGCTGTTCTTTCGACTGCTCGGATCACAGAACAACGCGCCCATGATTCCCAAGTCGCGTTCGGCTTGGACACAGGACCAGCAGCAACGAACTGGCACGACAGGTTCCTCCGACCATGGTTTCACAGAGTATCCGTTCTGCTCGGGAAAGATGGACTTCTCATTTGTCGAGAGTCACGCTGTATACCCTCGCCTGATCTCAGGTGCGCAAGCGGACGAGAGGATTGTCAACACGGCCGACATTCTCATGGACCATGTCTATCAACCGGACGGGTGCGTATGGGGCTGGTCCGCGCGAAGGTTCGTTCAGACATTCACGGCAACGCAATCGGAAATGGTCAGCGTAACGCTGCTTGTGGCGTCATCCCCGGGGGTCTTCCGGATCGCACTGCTCGAGCGAGGGCCGGGTGGACACCAAATTGGACCTTCAAAGACCTTCGTTTCAGGTCATTCAATCACCTGGGGCACAGCCCGCTGGGCAGCCGGCCAGGCCCCTCTCGTCCCTGGGCGAACCTATGCGGTGCGCATCGAGCGTGTTGACGGAGCACGTTGGACACCCTACCTGCACTCAACAGGCGACGCCTATGATGGCGGTCAGCTCTACGCGGACGGCAAAGCTTTACCCATGTCGGACATGGCCCTCTGGATTGTGGAAGAGCCGGCCGATCTAAAACGTGCGCTGCTTGTGGGCACCGATGAAGAAGGATGGGTTTCCAGCATCAATGGACCGCAACGGCTGATCGTGAGACGATCGGACTGGGATTCTTCCGCTGGTGGGATGCCGGCGGGTCTGGAGTGTGCGTCGACCACGTTACTGTCTGGGATCTTGGCCCCGTAGCGGTTGCCCCTGGCGATCCGGCCGTCCACGCCAAAACGAGGCCGACACTCGTGCTGACAAATCAGCAGGTTGAGGCGGACGACAAGGTCGAAGCCAGAATTTCGGCCCCGCCAGGCTACGTCATCACCGGTATTGGTAGCCGTGCGCACTACGACAACATCACAACAATGTGGCTGCGAATTCAACCGTTATTGCCCAATGGGGAGTTGGGGCCACCGGAACACCTGCGTTCAGGCTGGGAACCGGACGCCCCGTTAGAGGCAGAGGTAACGTTGCCCGACGGATATGTCGCCACCGGTTTCGGTGCCGCGATCGCCCCGGAATGGGATGTGAAACGATTCCGCGTCTGGGGCCGGCCACTCTCTTCCAGCGGCTCACTCGGCAAGGAAGAAGAATTTCGTGGCGGTGTCGACCGCGAGAGTGGCGTCGAGAAACAGGTTCGTCTCAGTCCGGGCCGCATCCTCACATCAACTGGCCTGAACTGCATGCACAATGACATCAACGGCATTCTCGCCACGTCGGCCATCGTGCGAAAGACCGCATCGAGTCGAACACGGTGACGCCCTCGGTTCAGAATCACTGCTAACCCGGAATCGATACGTCACAGAGTCTGCCAACGCTATCCTGGTCTTTACCCGATCATTTGGGGGTTTCCATCGGACTTGTCACCAACCGACCAGCGGCTTCAGTCGGCGGGACCATTGTTCGCAGACGACGGCAATGACGTGGAAAAGCGACTCCGCAATTCGAAGATGGCGCAATTGGCCTGCCGCTAGTTCCGTCCATTGGCCGCATCCACATGGCCCTCTCGCAGGATCTCTTGAGAATCGGTTGGTCTTGAAACTACCGCCCGGCACCACGGTTTTTTGGCACGATTGAACTCAATCTGTTATGTTTGTACGCGCACGCCTTCGACGGCCGAGCGCCGACTGTTTGCGTTATCATGCGTCTTGCTGGCGAATACGGCAGACGTATTTTCTTTTCGGCCAGCAGAATTCACAAATGTTATGCAAACCGAAACCGGAAAGGGTGGAAATGCCGAACCGTGCCAAGAAGCGATGCGACTGGGCGATAAACGGTAACGCACGCTACATCGCCTATCACGACGAGGAATGGGGCGTGCCCGTGCGTGACGACCGAAAGCACTTTGAGTTTCTTGTCCTCGAAAGTGCTCAAGCAGGTCTCAGTTGGGCTACCGTGCTGAACAAACGTGACGGGTATCGCAAGGCATTCGCCGACTTCGACGTCAAGAAAGTCGCTCGGTTTACTGAAAATCGCATCGAACGTCTGCTACAGAATCCGAACATCATTCGAAACAAATTGAAAGTCAACGCCGCCGTCAACAACGCTCGGTTGTTTCTTGATGTACAGCAGCGATTCGGCAGCTTTGACTCCTACATTTGGCAGTTTGTCGATGGACAACCGATTCAAAACCGTTGGCAACAGATGCAGGATGTTCCCGCCACCTCACCAGAATCGGATAGACTGAGCAAAGATATGAAACAGCGAGGGTTCAAATTCGTTGGCAGCACAATCATTTACGCTCATATGCAGGCGATCGGTATGGTTAACGACCACTTGGTCAGCTGTTTTCGACACAAAGCGTGCGCTCGATTGTTTTCTCAAATCAAATAGGACAATCACCAAAGAAAAAGGCGTGACGCCTTTTTGCGTTCCGAAAGAGAAACCGTAATCTTTCACAGAATGTAGGCCGCCGGTTCGCTTCCAAGGGGTCAGACCCCAGCGACGTGAACGACTACAAGAAACCACCCCCATCAGGTTACAATACTTGCGTCTGCCCAGACTGTTCTTGCGATTCTACCGCATTACATGAAGGCTCTTCCGCTGACCACCAAACCGTTCACGTTGCTGCAGCAGGCAACGGCATTGAAAGAATCAGGAAACCGACAATGAGCATCCGCAACGTCATTATTCTGACTCTCCTTCTGACGACCGCCGCGTCGGCCCAGGAACTGACCGGCATTGGCAAGCTCGATATTTCCGGCAATTCACCGCTGGTGAATGGTGAATACCCGCGGCTGATGGTCACGCGTGCACAACTGCCCGCTATTCGAGCGCGACTTGAGTCTCCGGAGATTCA
>JAJSAJ010000429.1 GCA_024274855.1 Planctomycetota bacterium
CGCTCGGAGACCAAAATCGCATCTTCGAAGTTGCCCCCCTCCCACGACAGGAACGCCACGACAGCATTTTGTCCAAGCGCCAATTCTCCTCTATCCGTGGACGAAGAGTCGGCAATAATGTCACCCTTCTTGACGACCTGTCCCTTGACAACTGCCGGGCGCTGGTCAATGCAGGTGCTCTGATTGGAACGCTGGTACTTGCGCAGCAAATAGGAGTGTAAATTACCGCCGCGCTCGCGGATCACGATTTCACTGCCCGTCACAGAGACAACTTCGCCGTTTTTCTCAGCGATAACCACTTGCCCGGAATCGAATGCGGCGTTATATTCCATGCCGGTCGAGACCAAGGGGATCTCCGGGCGCAACAACGGGACGGCTTGAGCCATCATGTTCGAGCCCATCAAGGCGCGGTTGGCGTCATCGTGCTCAAGGAAGGGGATCAGCGAGGCGCTAATGCCCACAACCTGGTGCGGAGCCACGTCCATGTAATCCACTTTCTCTGGCGAAGCGAACAAGAAGCCGGAGTGGTAGCGGGAGGAAATACGCCGCCGCTCAAACTCATGATGCTCGCTCAACGGCGCATTTGCCTGGGCGATAACGAATTTGTCCTCAGCATCCGCCGAGAGGTATTCATCTTGGTCCGAGACGAAAGGAACCACGTCAATATCCTGCTTCAGCTTGGCGATCTTCTTCAAGTTTTTTGCCGTAATGCGTTCGCCATCTTTCAGGATAACGGTCCCCGTCTTCGGGTTAGTCAGATCTCCACGTACTGCACGTCCTTCCAGCCTCGGATCATCACAAGGCAGCGACTTGATAACTATGCGATAGGGAGTCTCAATAAAGCCATATTCATTGACGCGTGCAAACGATGCCAGGCGGCCGATCAAACCAATATTCGGCCCTTCCGGTGTTTCGATCGGACAGATGCGTCCATAATGCGAGTGGTGCACGTCGCGGACATCGAAACCGGCGCGCTCGCGGCGCAGGCCGCCGGGCCCAAGGGCCGAGAGCGTGCGTTTGTGACGCAGTTCAGCCAACGGATTGGTTTGATCCATGAACTGGGACAATTGGCTGGAACCAAAGAATTCCCGCAGCGAGGCCACGACCGGCCGGATATTGATCAGCGTAACCGGCGACAATTGGTCCTGGTCGCGAATGGACATACGCTCCTTGATGACGCGTTCCATGCGACGCAGACCGATGCGCAGCTTGTTCTGGATCAACTCGCCAACCGTCTTGACGCGGCGATTGCCCAAATGGTCGATATCGTCCGGCGGCTCAATGCCGTTATTGATGAGAATCATCCGCCGCACCAGGCGGACAATGTCCATCTTCGTGATGTTGCGATGCGGGATGGGAATATTCAAACCAAGCTTTTGATTAAGTTTATAGCGCCCCACACGCTCCAAGTCGTAGTGCCGCTGATCGAACAACTGCTCTTCAAGGAAAGCCCGTGCGTTCTCCAAGGTAGCCGGGTCGCCAGGACGCATACGCTTGAAGAATTCGATCAGCGCGGCTTCCGCGATCGTCATATTTCCGGAGAGGTTCCATTCCGGCTCCTGGCGCAGGGTCGAGGTAATGAACAGGCGGTCAGGATTATTGTCCACCTCCTGGAACAGGGCCAGGATCTCCTCGTCCGAACCCGTCTTCAACAGGGAGTCGGAACGGCCATCGTCGACAGCAGCCAGCGCGCGCAGGAAAACCGTGATCGGCACGGTGCGTTTGCGGTTGAATTTAAGAATGATATAGTCACTCTTGCGCGTTTCGAACTCCATCCACGCGCCGCGGTCGGGGATGAGCTTGGCCGTCGCCAACAGGCGGCCGGTTGAACGGTCGGCGGTTGCTTCGAAATAAACGCCGGGGGAGCGAATCAACTGCGAAACGACAACGCGCTCCGTACCATTAATAATGAACGTCCCTTTTTCGGTCATCTCGGGGAAATCGCCCAGGAAGATGTCCTGCTTGATTGGCTCGGGCACATCCGGGCCGGCCAGCAAAACCGAGATGTATAACGGGCTGGCATACGTAAGATCGCGTTCGACACATTCTTCGATGGTGTGTTTAGGTTCGTCAAACCAGTATTTCAGGCCCCACTCTTTCGCCTCGGGCCCGCGACTGGGGAAGTATAATTTCATGCCCTTGTTGTACGATTCGATCGGCGAGATCTCATGGAAGAGACCCGCCAAACCCTCTCGTTTAAGGCGCTTGAAAGAATCAAGTTGTACTTAAATAAGATTGGGAAGACCGAGCGTGACAGGGATACGCGCGTAACTCTTTGTAGGCAACACAGATGCCATTCGACTCTCCTGACCGTTTAACCTGGATGGTAGTTAAAACAATTACCCCGTCCCGCCAGCGTCATGCAACAACGGGACAGCAAACTTAGATTATAATCGAAGTATTCGTTTTCGGTCAAGCAATTTTTCGGGAATTTCGACAACCCAC
>JAJSAJ010000430.1 GCA_024274855.1 Planctomycetota bacterium
CCATCCGTGGGTCGGCTCTGCCATCCGTGGAATCTACTCGGTTTCTCCATTCGTGGGTCGGCTCTGCCATCCGTGGGTCCTACTCGGTTTCTCCATCCGTGGGTCGGCTCTGCCATCCGTGGGATCTACTCGGCTTCTCCATCCGTGGGTCGGCTCTGCCATCCGTGGGTCCTACTCGGTTTCTCCATCCGTGGGTCGGCTCTGCCATCCGTGGGATCTACTCGGCTTCTCCATCCGTCATCCGTGGCGGGCTGATACCAGGATTCAGCCTGACCTTTCTCGGATCTCGGCTATCGACTTATGGAGGCCGCACGCGTGACAGACGCAGGATGCCGGCAGGGCCTGCCCCACACCGGGTGAACTCAAAAGTTGACTTCAGCGATCCGAGCCGCAATACTTGATGACAGACTTGCTTGCCAGAACCCCGCTCAGAATTCGTGCTAGCCACAACCTAGAGGATGGGCCATGTATCAATCCGTGAGACGCTTGCGAGCGAACAACACTTCTCATTCGTTCTTTACGATTGTGCACTTCGTGTTGCCCGCGATTGCCACGTTATTGGCGATTCTATTTGTCCGAACCGGTCTTGCCGCACCAAGAGTCGAGCGACCGCGGCGGCCGCCCAACATTCTGTTTATCTTTGCTGACGATCTTTGTTTTCAGACGATCCATGCATTGGGGTGCGATGAAATCGAGACGCCGAATATCGATCGCCTTGCGCGCGAGGGTCTGGTCTTCTCTCATGCATATAACCAGGGCTCGTGGACTGGGGCCGTTTGCGTCGCCAGTCGCACCATGTTGAACACAGGACGCTTTATGTGGCACGCACATGACGCTTCCAAGTCGCTTGACAAGGAGCGGCAAGCCGGCCGGCTGTGGGCCCAGTATTTGAGCAAGGCCGGCTATGAAACGTACTTCTCGGGAAAATGGCATCTGCGGACGGATGCCAAAAAGACGTTTGATTTCGTGACTCATGTGCGGCCTGGAATGCCAAAACAAACCAAAGCAGGTTACAACCGCCCGCTCGAAGGACAGCCCGACGTGTGGCAACCCTGGGATCCAAGCCGCGGAGGCTATTGGCAGGGAGGCAAACACTGGAGCGAGGTGCTGGGCGATGATTCCGTCGCATTTCTGAAACAGGCGGCTAAGCATGAAAAACCATTCTTCATGTACCTGGCGTTCAACGCACCGCACGATCCACGTCAATCACCGAAGCAATATGTCGATCGTTATCCTGTCGACCGAATCCAGATTCCCGTGAACTTCTTGTCTGAATATCCATTCAACGAAGCGATGGGGTGCGGCAGGAAGCTGCGAGACGAACGCCTGGCTCCGTTCCCAAGGACGCGGCATGCGGTCCAAGTACACCGCCAGGAATACTACGCAATCATCACGCACATGGATCAGCAAGTCGGACGGATTCTCAAAGCACTCGAGCAAACCGGAAAACTCGATAATACGTACATTTTCTTCACGGCCGACCACGGCCTTGCAGTTGGCCAACATGGTCTGATCGGCAAACAGAACATGTTCGACCACAGCGTTCGCGTACCACTGGTGGTCTGCGGACCAGGTATCCCCAAAGAAGAGACGAACGATACCCGGGTCTATTTGCAGGACATCATGCCGACAACACTCGAATTGGCCGGTGTCTCCAAACCGGCCCAAGTCCAGTTCAAGAGTCTGCTGCCCCTGGTTCGCGGCAAGGAAGACAAACATTATGACGCGACCTACGGAGCATACCTTGGTCGGCAACGCATGGTGACTGCCGGACAGTACAAACTGATCCTGTATCCGACAATCAACAAGGTTCTTCTGTTTGATCTCAAGACAGATCCTCACGAAATGAAGAACCTCGCAGACCAGCCGGAACACCAGATAACGGTGAAACGGCTCTTTCACCAGTTGCTGAAACTGCAGA
>JAJSAJ010000431.1 GCA_024274855.1 Planctomycetota bacterium
CTGGTCAACGCGGCAAGCCGATGCCTTTGTGAATATGGTGGGAACGTACCTGTCAGGCAATAACAAAGATACTCATCGCAACGACAACTACCTGGTCACGGTGCACGTTGACCAGTCCGCACTCGCAGGCAACGAGGGGCGGTCTGCTTTGCCCATTGAATCGGTGAAACGACTGTGTTGTGACGGTCATACGGTGGTGATCACGGAAGATGACAAGGGCGAGCCCCTGAGCATCGGAAGAAAGAGCCGCATTGTTCCAACAGCCCTGCAACGAGCGCTAAGGGCCAGGGACAGTAACTGCTGTACCTTCCCCGGCTGCCACAATAAAAGGTTTCTGCACAATCACCATGTTGAGCACTGGGCGAACGGGGGTGAAACTCGTCTCGAGAACCTCATGCTGCTGTGCACCCGGCACCACACACTGGTGCATGAAGGTGGCTTTCGCATCGAGAAGGACTTTCAGGACCGCTGGACCTTCCTCAGGCCCGATGGCATTGCTGTTCCTAAGTTCGGTTACAGCTCTCTGGACATGATCGATGAAGATCTTTCCAAAGTGCTCGAAATTCCTCCCGCGGGAGGATTGTTGAGCAGGGCGGAAAACAAAGTGTTCGAGCCACCGCCGCCTGCTTATTTTCATTAACGCTACCCGTCCGGGCCAGAAATCAGCCTGATTTGAACTTCTGCAGTACCGCGGAAAGCCGCCGGTTGGGTGGCGAAAAACGGCCAATACTCTCCGCTCCCGGAACCGCCAGATTTCCCGAAACTTGCCACTCGTGGTCAGCGTCTTTCTAGGGTTAGAACTAGACACTGAGGCCTGAAAATCAACTCCTAGCAGGACCGGCCGTTCAAACAGCAAGTTTTCGGAGAATCAATCGGCAAAGAGCAGACATCGGGATTGTTAGAGATTTGTGTATCCGGGTCCAAACTTCCTGCACTGCTCGACCCATTCTTCAAAAGGAACTCCGATCAAGGCATTTAGTATTTCTTCACGGGTCATTTCCCGATTGCCTAGGGTGCTCCGAACCTCTTCTACGTGATTGTCTACGAAATTCGCATAGTTTTCCGGCGCCCAGACATAGCCAGAAAACACGTCAAAATCATCTGGTAGTGGCTCTGACAGGGAGTTTCTGACCGCAAGACCTAGGAACGAATTTGGAATCAGGCGCTTGTCGAAGACAAACGGGTGGATAACAACCAGCTCAAGGCTGCCATGGACATTTCCTAACCCTTGGAAATCGAGACATGGGTGTTTCTTGCGGAACTCGTCAACAATCTCGCTCAAGAGTTGATCGATACCGCCTGTGTCATAAGGCGACCACTCTCGAGCAATCTGCCCACGTTCCTCATCAGATAATGCGATCCACTCATCGATCGTCATTTCCATTCCGTCCTCATCGATCACAGACAAACATGAATCTCAGTAGAAAAACGGCAGGCACACTAGCTCTTACCAAGGAATCGAATACCTGCATGAATAAGAAAACTAACTCGAGCCAACGACCGGTTTAGATCAACCACTTGCCCAATAGTCGTCCTCCTCGTCATTGCTGGGACGGCCAGACAATAATCTCAAACGATCGTCGACCCTTTTTGCTTCATCGCGCTGCTCGGCCGTGATTTCGATATCGGTGTTTTTTTCGATCAGTTTGATGAATTCCATCGGTGGATGGTCGAGATCAAAAACCTGCGCCTGAATCGCATTGCCCATCCACCGGGCATAAAAGGGATGGTTTTTGAAATCCTCAACGACTTGGTAATGCCCGGAAAGCGGACCAAAAATTTCATCCATTTGCTCGCGGGAGTCGGCCAGAACGAAATACCCGATCTGGCCTTGGCCCGCGCTTGCAATAACCCAAAAGACTTTTCTAGACATTAGTTCGGCAAAGAATAGTTTCGAGGGATCGGTATGAAGCGAAACGGCACGGCGCTAACTGGCGCTGTTGCGACCTGCTCCGATCCGCCCCCTGGTTGAATTGTCCCGGCGAGCGGCTCATCCGGCCGGCAAACCTTCGGCAGAACTCGACCGACTGGGCCAGCGTTTGTATTCGCCTGTCGCACGATAAAGTATCCAACGACCTCTCGGCATAGCGCCAGCTTTTGCTCAGCCACGACGGCCACTGGATAAGCCAGATGAGTCAGGTAAACCTGACCCGACGGCGGGTTGATGACGCCCGACGAAAAAATGAACCCAACGCCCGGCTGATCCGTGTAATGATTCAGCAGCAGATAGTCAGCATAAATGTCGTTGGCGATCTCTGCCGCTTCCATCATTGCCCATAGCGCGATCATCAGCCGGCCCCAACGACCGAGCTTTTTCTTGCTTTCCGCGTCATCGTTTGGCATTGGCAGATCACCGGGCACTGGAATGGCTATCGTCGCGCCCAGCACGGCCGTGAATATCTGGCCGACTTCATTCCAATCCTGATCGGAAATCGCGTCCTCACCCATGCCGATATTGTCCAAAATCTCCGCAACGTCGAACGCCTCTTTGCTGAAGTTCTGATCGTCGAATCCACCGTCGATCATGATTGGCGTCCAAACATCGACCCACGAAATCACGGAATAACTGTCATATCCGAACAGCACCTGATAGGTGCACCAATAAACGCAAACGAGTGTGTCCGGCGTCGGGTTTTCAGGCAGATCCCCCGCGACGTTCGCCAACGCAATTTGTTGTTCCTCTGGCGTTCCATGCAGCGAGCGATCGATACCGAGCTCTGCGACCATTGGTGCTGCGGCGGCTTCAATCTCTGGCGCGATGTAGGTCGCGGCCGAATAGGCACTGACGCCATTTGGCGCAGTCTTCTGCAAATTCCCTGAACCGGTGTTCCCACCATTTGCTGCCTGAGCAACGATTCCAAGACCGATGTAATCATCCAGACCGAGATCCTCGAGGCTCACGTCGATCTCAGCGAGAGTGTAGGAGTACGAATAACACACAGGGAAGAAGAATAAGTTATAACAGGCGGTCACTGTCGTAATGATCTTGATGTTATAGCCTGGCACGGGTCCTAAATCGGCGTCATCAAAATGGTTTTCATCGCTAGCCCAGCCCGCTAAATCTTTAAAGAACAGCAAACGATCGTCGTCCATTGGTATGACATGCGTCGCGTTTCTTTCAAAAAATCTCGCTGCCGATATAAGATATGTGCGGCATGCCGTTGCCTGGCAGACCAACCACGACCAGGTCGCCAATTTCGTCGAGATCATAGTCACCGAGCTCGAACGACGCATTGACCGTCGGCCATGACCGCGCCGTTGCGATCTGACCCGCGCTACCCGTAAATCGAGCGTATGTGCCATCTGGCCTGCCCATGAGAATCGCCTCGGACACAATGCCGTTGTCGAGATCGCCGGTGGTGCGCTCAATGAACACGTCAAGGATGCCGTCATTGTTGATGTGCCCGGAACGGGCCTGCCAGTCATACGCGATCTGATCCTCGATCTCATCAAAGACGGGAGGATCGCCATCGTACACTGTCACAGAAATAGGGGTGCTATAGACAGAGATAATGTCCGGTTCATAGGGGTTGTGATAGATCTCCTGCCACGTGAACGTTCTGTATTCATAGTTGCCCGCGCCGCGTGTAATTGTTAGAGATCCTTGCGATTGGGTAGTGGAACCAATGTTAGTCCAAATGCCGCCGCTTGTTCTCTCCTGCAAGAACACGATGTGCTGGATTGCCGAAGGACCAGTCCACGTAATCGTAGATGACGAGAAGGTCGTGGATGGCGCGTCGGGAGGTGTAAGGGCGGTCGCTGAGGCCGACAGAATCAGACCAAATGTAAGTATCAAATATCGGACTACGTTGCTAAGCATTCCCCGAGCTCCTTCTGAGTGTTTGTTATGCGCACAAATTAGACTAAACGAGGTCGGAATGTCAAATATGGGAACGGCGGCCCAATTAGAAGCGATTCCTATCGCGTTCGGAGTCGTGAACGAACTAGGGCAAAGGGCTGCTTTTGACCTATTCTGTTGTAAAGCTCCGTTTTCGAAATCACCAGTTTTTCATTTGCGATTTGCCGCCAGTTTCGTATTGTAGATACGAGGAGGTGGTGCAAACACGATGAAGATATCTCCTGGCGCATCTCAGAGCCGTTAGCTAACAACTGCGATTGCGCGCAGGGTCAAACAAGATTCCTCGTGAGTATTTGCGTCGCTCGCAATACAGAGATTTTCAACAGTATCGACCCTTACTTGCCCCTGGCGTGAGTGCGAAGTCTGGGTCAGGACTGCTCACAGGAAGATCTGTCAAATTCTGGGAAGTTAGCCTGCACATTCAAAATGCCCTTCCTGATCCCCGCGCCGAACATTTATTTGACGCGAGACACATACTCGCGGGAACGCGTGTCGACTTTGATGATTTCATTCTGATCGACGAACAACGGCACACGCACCACGGCCCCGGTTGATAAGGTCGCTGGTTTGACCCCGCCACTGGCCGTATCACCTTTTACGCCGGGATC
>JAJSAJ010000432.1 GCA_024274855.1 Planctomycetota bacterium
AAACTACCCAAGAAACTACCCAAGAAACTACCCAAGAAAGAATCCTTGGGCTCTTGAGGGACAAGCCCACAATGACAAGGCGGGAACTTGCCGCAATATTGGGAATGACCACCGATGGCGTCAAGTACCATTTGAATCAGCTCAAGGCAACCGGACTTATCCGGCATGTCGGCCCCACCAAAGGCGGCCACTGGGTTGTCAGGGAGCAAGCATGACCACGGACAAAACGCCCACCCAGATCCGACTCGACGAGCGCAACCATGTCGAAAAACCGCTACTCGACCAGCTCGACGGACTGGGCTGGGACGTAATCGACCTGACCGACACCCCACAAAAGCCTGGCGACACGGGTCGCCGAACGTTCACGTGAGTGTCGGACGGCATGCACGTGAGTTGGGTGTTGAGTACGCGTAAGCGAAAATCGTTGACAGCCGCTACCGTTGGGGCTCGTGCACGGTCAAGGACAATGTGAACTTGAACTTGCGTCTGATCAAGGCGCCGATGTTCGTGATCGACTATGTCATCGTCCACGAGTTGGCACACCTGCTCGAATCGAACCACACGCCCCGGTTCTGGAACATTGTTCGGACCCAGGCCCCGCCGATGGAGAAGGCAAAAGCCTGGCTGAAAGAAAACGGCCAGATTCTGGAAGAGGATGTGTGATGTTGGCTGCCTACGAGCGCGCATTGCACGATATCTGGTCGGTGATAAATGAACTTCATAAATAGGGCGACAGCGGATGGGTGGTCGGATATTTCATCTGAACGACAAAGGCGAAGCTACGCCTATGGAAGAAAAGCCTTATGAAGCGGAAGCTGTTTTGCAGGAACTTCTTGCAGAGTATCCTGATTTTCTCGCGGGCGATCAGATCAACAGCGAAGCGCCGAGACGCTGGCTTCTTGTCACGCGGGAAATGTCCGTGCCTGACGAGGATGATGGCAGTGCCCGATGGTCCCTGGACCATCTGTTTCTCGATCAGGACGCCGTGCCGACGCTGGTAGAGGTCAAGCGGAGCAGTGACACACGAATTCGCCGAGAGGTCGTCGGGCAGATGCTCGACTATTCCGCCAACGCTGTTGCCTATTGGCCGGTGGAGGAAATCAAGGCGAAGTTCGAAGCACGAAGTGAGGCGAATGGCGAAGATCCAGAGGAGATGCTAACGACTCTTATCGGCGAAGAGCAGACGATCGATGACTTCTGGCAAACCGTCAAGACGAATCTGCGATCCGGAAAGATACGCATGGTTTTCCTTGCTGACAACATACCTAAGGAACTGCGGCGGGTTGTCGAGTTTTTGAACGAACAAATGGACCCCGCTGAAGTACTGGCCGTTGAAGTAAAACAGTTTGTCGGCGAAGGAATGACGACGCTGGTTCCTCGAGTTCTCGGGCAGACGGAGACGGCAAGACGGAGGAAATCGGGTACAACGGCTGGCAAACAGTGGGATGAAGCGTCGTTCATGACGGCGGTCGAGCAACGCAAATGATCCGCCGCGCGCACAGTGGCCGAAGATCTCCTGCATTGGATCACGCCTCAAGTGACCACCGTCTGGTGGGGCTCCGGTTCTCGGTCAGGCGGCATTGTTCCAATCATCCAACATGGGAAGACCAAGTACCATGTTTGCCGCCTGGCTACTCAGGGATGGTTGGTTTTTCGATTCGATTGGCTCAATAAGAAGGCGCCATTCCGTGCCGAGGCGGCCAGGAAAGAGCTTCTCACCAAGATCAATGATATTCCGGGTCAGCACTTCGATGAAAGCGTATTGACAAGAAGAGCGCGCGTGCCGTTTGATAGCCTGACGACCGGCGAATCCGTGGATAAGCTAAAGGCTGCCCTCGCGTGGCTGATTGATCAGATAAGATCCGAGTGCGAGCGAGAAGGAGAGCCCAAATAGTGCTTTGCTTCCCACCTCAAAGATCGTTGGTTTCTTGACGAGGTTGAGCGGTCAATCGACGAACCCAAACGTGGGCGTGGCTCCATTTGGTTGCAGCTCTGCTGCAGTGGGACAGGAGTGCTGCGCTCGTAACAGCATTGATATTTTTTGTTTTTCTTGGCAAAACTTGCCGGACAGTAGCCTGCCTTCTCACGCAATACGTACAAAGCGACGGATCTGGCGGCCATTGTGACATATTGCACCGGGTGATTCTTCGGGGTCAATGCCCAGGCAAAGGCGACGAGTACAGGGCTGAATCGCCAGATGGTGATCATGCTTCGGCACGAGTTCTCAACGGAATGCTTATCCACGTCAGTGTTTTGTATGCCATGTAATCGAAAGGTGAGGCTGGCTATGGTGCGACATACCGAGACCAGGAGCGATCGTCGTCAGCTGTAGGTTTTCACTTACGTCTGAAGTTTTGCAATCTTGCATTGCAATACCGAATTGGCGAGATTCTGTCGTCGTAAGTCCTTATTCTAAGTGGGTGCTAGCACTCGAAACTGCTCTTGATTTCAAAGAATGCAAAACTCCAGTTACGTGCAACCCGTTCAACAAAAATGAAGATCCCTGCTTGCAAACAAGAATGGCCTTATTGAGTGATGACCGCACTCCAGCGGAGATTGTCGCTACCGAAATTCCGAGGTTGGCAATTTAAGTATCTATGAATTAGAGTCGTCTGTAACGATTTCGGCGAAACAACAATCAACCGTTATCCCCGTATTCAACGTCGAGGAGGCCGATACGAAGGCGGTCCCGTATTAGAAATACGCCCTCCCAGCTCCTCCCTACCGATCCATCGATTTCACGAATTCGGTTGGACTCAATCTTGCGCGGTGTTTGTACCGTCTTCGAGGAAGGAGCATACGCGGGCAGTTGTATCGTCCCAGCACTCAAACCAGCTGAAACTCGGCTTCTGCCGCACACATTGGACATCCCTTGCCAGTGCCTTGGGCGAGCGAAATATTAGAAGAAATCAAACGTGAGACTGAGGCAATTCGTGCGACGTTTGGCATTCACAAGCACGGATGTTCCCAGTGGCGGCGACGTTTTTGGTTCCTGAGAAACTGAACGGTTAGATCAATGGCAGCATCGAGTCTTCAACTACCGGATGAATGGGTGGTGTTGAGTGCTGACGATCTTCCTGTGAGCCTGCGGACATCATGGGATGCTGTCTTGGAGCAGCTCAAGCGGGACGGAAAAATTGGACTGAAGGTTATCCACAATAAGTATTTTTTCATTTTGTCGCACAAACAGGCTTTGGCAATTCGTGGAACGCCCGTATCACTGGAGACTCCACCTTGCCCAGACTGCGGTGAAAGCATGATTCTGAGACGCAGTAGATTTGGTTCTTTTTTCGGGTGCCACAAGTACCCTGATTGTACCGGCAAGGAGCGTCCCATCGACTACATCCAATCACGACGAGACGGACCTGGAGATTGAGAGTGTCCATAGCACGACATCGGGCGAAATGGCCCGCAAGCACGGATGTTTCCGGTGGCGTTGACGTTGTCGGTGGCCGATAAGCTGACGTAGGTGACAAAGAGAATGGCTGTCCAACGTGTTGACATAGAGCCGATTCATAGGATTTTGCGAAAGGTTTATCTTAAGCGATCGCACGAGTTGGATGCTCTGTTCGATGACGCATCCGACAATCCATGATACCGACGAGCTCTACAGGCTGTCACCCTCGCTTGCTTTCAATCGGTTTGCTGCTGTACTGAGTGATCCACCGGCTGGATATGAGCAACTTTGGGATGCCATTACCGAGCAGCAACCAATCGTGATGGAATATACGGAGACAGAAGGGAGCCACGCTGAGTGACAAGTCCGCCCGTCAGGAGTTTGGTTTGACTCAGGATGACATTTTTGCGGCCATGCGTGCGGGCAAGTTGCAGTTTCGGGAAAGCAACATGCACGGTAACCCGTGGTTTCGGCTGCTGCGGCACGAAGTCGAGGCCCTTGTCACCGAGAAAGGCGGGCAGGATCACCTGCGAAAGAAGAAGCTCCAGAAAGAGTTGGCCGACCTCGACAAGGAAACGAGGAAGATCAAGGCTCGCTTGAAAGCCATCGAACGACGGCGGGCCGAGTTGACGAAGGAGATTGACGGATGATGCCGAAATGACCGGCAAAACATTCTTTCAACTCGAGGATGAATCGGGCTTTGTGACAAATCAGGAGGAGAAGCCGACACGCAACTGCGCACCAGGGATGTTGCTGCCAACGTGGAGCCATTGGACTGGCATCCGCGTTGCGAAACGACTGGCCGGACGATGCTTGTTGAACTTAATTCCGCGGGAATGGTTTTGGTTTCGAATACAACCCAATCCGCACTGTCATGTGTCCTTTAGTATGGATCACAGCGAGCTGGTCACCAACCACAACAGGAGCAGCACATGAAACGCTCTCTCGGCGCAAAGACGCTGACCCATCCCACACCGACCTGGATCGTGGGATCGTACGACAAGCAACGTAAGCCCAACGGCATGACGGCGGCTTGGGG
>JAJSAJ010000433.1 GCA_024274855.1 Planctomycetota bacterium
AGGCGCCGCCGAGCCATTACATGAAACACTTCAAGATGATTTCCGCACGCGTGGCCCAGAAACCGCAAGCACGTGTCGACCAGTGTTTTGAATGTCACCAGACCACGTCCTGGAACGACATCAAAGGTGCCGGCTGGTACAAGCACCACTAAGAGCGTTTACTACCCACCCCATTCGTGAACGCTTTATTTCGCACAGACTCTTGCCGAAGAGGTGAAACATGGTTATTGATCCCGTATGCGGCATGCAGATAGACGAGTCTGCCGCATTGACCGTCGAACGTGATGGCAAGACATGGTTTTTTTGCAGCGATCGGTGCCTCGAAGCATTTGTAACACAAGCAGATGGCAAACCAAGCGGCCTCGACGATCTACACGACGGTGATGCAATTGCGGCAGACAACAGTGGGACACCAAGTGCCATGGAACATGGCGGGGCGCCAGCGGGACAGGGGGGGGCGCCGAACCAGTATGTCTGTCCCATGCATCCCGACGTGGTCAGTGATCAACCGGGAAACTGTGTGAAATGTGGAATGGCACTGGAACGTATTGTGCCATCAACGAAAATGCAGACTGTCTATTCATGTCCGATGCACCCAGACGTTCGTCAGGACCATCCCGGTAACTGTCCAAAGTGCGGTATGACGCTCGAACTGTTGTCCGAGACCACGCTCGCCGAAGAAGATGATAGTGAACTACGAGACATGACGCGGCGGTTCTGGGGCGGACTCGTTCTCGGCTTACCAGTCCTTGTGTTGGCAATGGGGCCAATGATCGCGCCGGCAATTGAAGGTTGGTTACCCGCTTCCGTATCTCACTGGATCCAGTTGATCCTCAGCACACCCGTAGTCCTATGGGCCGGATGGCCATTCTTTGTGCGCGGATGGCAGAGTGTCACACGGTGGAATCTGAACATGTTCACTCTGATTGCCTTGGGCACGGGTGCGGCATACATCTACAGCCTCTTTGCCCTGATTTTTCCGGCGTTCCTTCCCGAGTCGTTCTTGAATAATGGGCGGGCCGATGTCTATTTCGAAGCTGCGACGGTGATCGTTGTACTAGTGCTACTCGGCCAGATGCTTGAATTGCGAGCGCGGCGTCGAACGAGCGGTGCGATACGTGAGTTGCTTTCGCTGGCCCCTCCAACCGCTCACATTGTCCGTGAAGGCCAGGAAGTCGACGTGCCCTTGGAAGAGATCGCCACGGATGACCGGCTGCGTGTACGTCCAGGCGAAAAAGTGCCGG
The DNA here is from genome assembly GCA_024274855.1 of Planctomycetota bacterium. Lineage (GTDB taxonomy): Bacteria > Planctomycetota > Planctomycetia > Pirellulales > Pirellulaceae > JAJSAJ01. The sequence goes on from JAJSAJ010000433.1 coordinate 1,245, forward strand.
TCGATGGCATTATCGTTGAAGGCCACAGTACGGTTGATGAATCAATGCTCACCGGCGAGCCTATTCCCGTGGAAAAAGCACTTCAAGACTCGGTGATTGGCGGCACGGTGAATCAGACCGGCTCCTTCGTGATGCGGGCCGAACGCGTCGGCGGTGACACCATGCTGTCGCGAATCGTGCAAATGGTGGCCGAAGCACAGCGAAGTCGCGCGCCGATCCAACGCCTGGCCGATCTGGCCGCATCGTGGTTCGTCCCGGCCGTTGTCGTCATTTCCATACTGACATTTGTCGTCTGGGCAACTATTGGACCACAGCCACGACTCGCCTACGCACTTGTCAATGCCGTAGCCGTGCTCATCATCGCCTGCCCGTGCGCACTCGGTCTGGCAACCCCCGTTTCAATCATGGTCGGAGTCGGTCGTGGAGCCAAAGAAGGCGTGCTAATCAAGAACGCCGAAGTCTTGGAGACAATGAAACGCGTTGACGTGATTGTGGTCGACAAGACAGGTACGCTGACCGAGGGTAAACCGCGAGTTACCGACTGTATTCCTGCAGAGAATGTTGATGAAACACAACTGCTCCAACTGGCAGCTTCGATTGAACATAGCAGCGAACACCCATTGGCCCGAGCCGTCGTCAGCGAAGCACGAAACCGTCAGTTGACACTGCTCGAAGTCGACGATTTCGAGTCCGTGACCGGAGGCGGCGTGGCCGGAACGGTCGGCGGGAAAGACGTCGTGATCGGCAAGCCCGAGCTTCTGGCCGTGTATGACATTTCGACCGAACCACTTCGGCAACAGGCGACAACACTGCAACACGAGGGGCAGACCGTGATTTTCGTGGGGATCGACAGACAGTTCGCCGGTATTCTTGCGATCGCCGACCCAATCAAAGCCTCGACTCCCGAAGCGGTCGCCACCCTCCACCGCCTTGGCTTGACGATCATCATGCTCACCGGCGACAACGAGCGGACCGCGAGAAAAGTCGCAGAGCAGTTGAATATCGACCAGGTCGAAGCCGGCGTCAAACCCCATGACAAGCACCATCGAGTAAAAACGCTCCGGTCGGCAGGACACGTGGTTGCCATGGCGGGCGATGGCATTAACGACGCTCCGGCACTGGCCGAGGCGGATGTTGGCATCGCGATGGGCACCGGCAGCGACGTGGCAATCGAAAGCGCTGGCGTGACGTTGGTCAAGGGGGACTTGCGCGGGATCGTAAAAGCCGTTCAGCTGAGTCGACGAACGGTACGCAATATCCGCGAAAATCTGTTTTTCGCATTCATTTACAACTTCCTCGGCGTACCCGTAGCGGCCGGCATATTGTATCCGGTGTTCGGGATACTACTCAGCCCCATGCTGGCCGCGGCCGCCATGAGCTTGAGTTCCGTGTCGGTCCTCAGCAACGCACTGCGACTGCGCACTGTACCACTAACGTAAACAGACGCCTCGGAACATCTGACGCCGACGGCCCTTACTCAAACGTAATTGGGGAATATCCGAATGAGATCGCGGTGGCGTGGGGCAAAGACTTTCGGGACACGACAAATCCGACTCGGGCGTTCTCGCCGCATGTCAGTCTGCGATCTGGCGACCGGCGCGATAGAGAAGCAAACCTAACACCACGATCATAAGGCCGATCACGGTGGCCAAGACAATTGGATTGTCCAGAAGGTTCTTGAACAGGCGGTTCGAACTCGCATCGAAGGTGGGGTTCTTCACCTGCGGCCCGATGTTGGCGACCGTCGAATCAAACGGTCTCCCAAGCAGGGCATCAAGTGCCGCCACATCGTACGTCGGTGCTTGCGCCGATTCCGAGCCGTAATAGATCTGGTATTTCTCACCCGCCGGGGCGAGTAAGAGTGCCTGGTACGCGTCCCCTTCGGCCTTGACTCCAGTAATCACCTAGGCCATCACGGTCTCCCGGAGTGCTCATGCCCAGCTGCTGCAACGCCGACAAAACGAGTCCAATTCCCAGAATAACGAAACGGGGGGGCGGAATGCGACGCAATACTCGACAAAAAACACGGATTGTTGGCGAGGTACCGGTTCCGACCGTATTTGCCACACCGAGCAACGCGCGCACACATCTTTCGACTCTCCAGGTCCGTGGAATTGAATGCCCTCGGCGGTCTCGCGTTGCCGCCATTTCTTGTTCGGTAGTTTCAACTGGTTGACAAATTGGAGAGCTCAGCCCCAGCAGTGTCAGATGGCCGAACATTGCCCCAATTCGAAGACTGATGGGGGGGCCTACTTGACAAGAACAACTGTTGATTTAAGGTCGCCTCGTATCGCAAGACTGAAAATAGCAACCTCCAAGCGACCGGGGAATCCGGCTTGCTCGAACGTGGGCCGAACGCTCGCTTTGAAGTCCGGCGTGAAAAGGGGCGATGGATGATCGATTCGATTGCAGTCAGTTTCTGGATCTACACGCTGGCCTTGGTCGCACAACTGGCTGGGGCATCCTGACCGGAATGGTTGTCGGCGTTGTCACGGCGGTCACTTGGCGGCAGTTTCCGGAGTTGCAGAAACAAGTTGACAACCTGGTTCCAGCCTTCGCGTTTTCCTTTATTCGCATCGTTGTAGTGAGCCTGATCACGTCAAACAATGGGAGACTTGTAAAATGATGCCCGTTCGTTTTGGACTTGACCAATCGGGCCCACCAATTGTTGGGACGATTTTGACTCTATTCGGTCTACTTGCGACATTGGCAACTGCCGGCGATTCGCCGCGATTCATCCCGTATGACGCGAGTCGTCTGATGGGCTCGCCAGTCCCGATACCATTGGACACGGAAGTTGCTTATCCGAATCTGAAGTTTGAACGGCCCGTTGAATTGACGCACGCCGGCGACGGATCGAATCGCGTATTTATCGTGGAACAACGTGGCTTGATCCATGTTTTCCCAAACGCGGCCGACGTGAAATCAACCCGAGTTTTCCTGGACATTCGCAAAGTCGTTTCTCGCGACGGAAACGAGGAAGGCCTGCTCGGGCTGGCATTTCATCCGAATTACAGACAAAACGGTTTGTTTTACGTCTACTACTCGACACGTCCTCGCGCATCGATCCTATCCGAATATCGTGTGTCACAAACCGATCCGAATCGAGCGGATATCGGTTCTGAACGAGTTTTGATGACGATCGCTCAACCGTTTGGCAATCACAACGGTGGGAGCATCAAGTTCGGTCCCGACCGGTATCTGTACATCGGTTTGGGAGATGGCGGTGCGGCCAACGATCCGTTTGGCAACGGGCAGAATCTTAAGACACTGCTTGCCTCGATCTTGCGAATTGATGTCGACCATCGCAGCCCAGGCAAGCAATATGCAATTCCCAAGGATAATCCTTTCGCCGGCCACGGGGACCGGGCTCGTGGTGAAATATGGGCCTATGGAATCCGCAATGCGTGGCGTCTGAGTTTCGATCGCAAAACAGGTCAGTTGTGGACGGGCGATGTCGGCCAGAATAGATATGAAGAAGTGAACCGCATCACGCGCGGAGGTAATTACGGATGGAATATCCGCGAAGGCTTTCATCCATTCCAAACTGGCGATGCGAAACGACCGAACGAAATAATCGATCCCCTAGTCGAATACTTCCGCCATGAGGGCGTGTCGGTGACCGGCGGCTTGGTCTATCGAGGCAAGCGTCTTCCCGACTATCGCGGCGCCTATTTCTACGGCGATTACGTGTCGGGGAACGTTTGGATTGTCCGCCTGAATGACAAGAATCAGATAGTGGACAATCGAAAGGTGGCTCGGACCGGTTTGAATATCGCCGCATTTGGGGACGACGAATCCGGTGAGATGTACCTGTGCGCCTTTGACGGCCAGATCCATCGACTCCGCAAAAAAGCGGGAGACCTCGAGGCGATTGCCCAGCAGTTCCCCCGAAAACTCTCGGAAACCGGTCTGTTTGCCGACACGGCCGCCGAACGCCCAGCAGCCTGTATGATCAGCTACGACATCAACGTACCCCTTTGGTCGGACAGTGCTTCGAAGAGCCGTTTCTTCACACTTCCCAAAGCTGCAAGTGTGCATTTCGACGCAACCAAAGCATTGGGATTTCCCGTCGGTGCCGTACTTGCAAAAACCTTTTATCTGCCCGTTGTTTCCGAACCTCCTCCGAAGGACAAACATGCCGCGCATCCAACTGCCGATCTGCGGAGTCCGACAGGCCGTGATGCCCCAACCGCACCGCTCCGACGCTTGGAGACCCGGTTGATCGTCCATACTCCAGACGGATGGAACGGCTACACCTACGTTTGGAATCAAGCTCAAACAGATGCCGTCCTGTTGGACGGCGCAAGAACCGTACGCTACCAGGTTGCTGACGGCAACTCGGTTCATCCCCAAGACTGGTACTATCCCAGCCAGTCTGATTGCATGGCATGCCATGTACCAGGTGCGGGCTTCGTTTTGGGACCACGTACGCGTCAACTAAACCGGCCGGACAGGGCGGATCCATCTGTCAATCAGCTTGACCGTTTTCGACACTTGGGCATTTTCAGCAACCCGTTCCAGGGTGCCCCAGCACAACTCGAAGCGTACCCAGATTGGCGCTCGGCCGCGGATCAGCCGGTCGACAAGATGGCAAGAGCCTATTTGGACGCCAATTGCGCAATGTGCCATTCTCGTCACAGCATTGTTCAAGTACCTGATCTTCGTTTTGACTTGCCTCTGGAAAGAATGAAACTGCTCGGCCGGCAAACCGGCCAGGGTCGTATTGGACCGGCAGGGGTCAAGATCATTACTCCTGGCGATCCCATGCGCAGCGAGTTGCTCCACAGAATCTCGCGCCGCGGACCCCGTCAAATGCCTCCGCTGGCAACCAACCAAGACGATTTGAAGGCAATTCGCATCCTGATGCGGTGGATCGACTCGCTGGCGGACCACCCCTAGAATGTGTCACAACACCGCACGCACGGAGGCTCCTGGTGTGTCAGCCCGAAAATGGTTATTAATCGATGGTTATAATTTGCTGTATGCCAGTGGCGTATTCGGCACGGGAGGCCGTACGTCATTGGAGAGTTCGCGTGAAGCAATGTTGGATTGGCTTGGCGAGATTCTCAGTGACGCCCAGCGCCGACGTACGACCATTGTCTTCGATGCTCGAAATGCGCCGCCTGGTCTGCCACGCACGGCGACAAAACATGACCTGCGGATTCGCTTTGCACCACGAGGCTCTGAAGCGGACGATGTGATCGAAGAGTTGATTCTAGAACACTCGGCGCCGCGCACTCTGCTGGTCGTTTCGAGCGATCATCGAATCCACCGTGCCGCTAAACGGCGGCGCGCAACCCCGATCGATAGCGAACAGTGGGTGGCCAAGGTGCGACGACGTGCCAGAACGACATCGGAACGCTCGCAGCCGGCATCCGACGAAGCATGCGAGATGTCGATCGACGAGTTGCAGACCTGGCTGGATAACTTCACAGACGACTAATACAGGGCGGCAGGGCCGCAACCAATTCCGTAGTCGTTCACGGGGTTTTCGTCTGCCATCGCGTTAGCACCGGAACGTTCCCCGGTTTATCCTTAGTCATTTGACATTACCCATTTATCATCGAGAGAGCCAGCGATGCGAGCTCATACTCTTTCCACTAAAAAAATGACAAATGACAAATGATAAATGCCAACTGCCCCTCCACGCCCTATCGACCGAATACTCACTGTGCCGCACGAGAAGATGAATCGCATTGTCCAGCTTTCCATTCGACACGTCATAAGTCCGTGAACCCATCCGATCACTTCCAACGATCGATTAAGCGGGTTCCGCCGGTTTTCTTTTTAACCTCGTCGAGCATTTGCCGTCTTAGATTACAGAGACAGACGTGTTGGGACCCATGAGAGGCAAAACCGACGAAGAAAATGATGCGGCTCTCGCCGAGCGGGCTCGTAACGGCGACTCCGAGGCACTCGGAGAGCTTGTTGTTCGCTACGCGCCACAGGTATCGGCACTGGTCTACCAACACGTCGGCGACCCCGAGGTGACTCGCGACATCAGTCAGACCACTTTTCTCAAGGCCTGCGGCAGGATCAGCGGTCTTCATGATGTCCAGCGATTTCGGGCATGGCTGTTTCGAATCGCAATCAACGAATCGGTGGAGCATATCAGACGCGAGCGAGCACAGAAGAGAACGGCGCTACGAATCGCCCGTGTACCGATCGACGACGTTGCGGAACCGGGCGAACGGCCTATCGACCGACTCATCGCCGCGGAGGAGCGAGAGAGGGTGATAGGGGTCCTTGACAGGCTTCCCCCCAGGCAGCGGTCCGTGTTTGTGATGAGGCATTTCCACGGGATGTCCAATCAGGAAATCGCGGACATCCTTGCGTGTTCGACCAGCACGGTGAAAGCAAATATGAGCTACGCCCTGAAATGGCTGCGAGAGAAACTGGCAGGAGACGTTGACCATGAATGACGACGCGTGCAGAGGATTCCGCGAGCGATTGACCGCGTACATCTACGGGGAACTCGCCGACACAACGGATTTCGAGCACCATCTGGCCGATTGCCCTGCGTGCCGCCAGGAGTTGGAAGCAACGAGGCACGCGTTGGCCATGGTTGATCGTGCCGGTCTTGACGACGCACCCGACGGAATCGCCGACGCAGTAGTCTCGGGGGTCCTGAGCAAACTGCGTCCCACGCCGAAACGTCCAGCCACCCGTTGGCTGAACCGGGTCGCGGCCGTCGCAGCTTGCTTGTTGGTGGGTACGATTGGCACCTGGATTTTCGTTCGGACATCGGGGAGCGATCCCGCGACGAACTCGGGGCGCGGGTTGGGTTTGGCCGCGAGAGCCGTCTCGGCAGAGGGCCAGTCGGTGCTGAGGCTGCTCGATGAGCTTGAAGCGGAAGACGACATATTGGTCCAGCTCCTCGGCGAAAAAGAGACCGAACAACCGCACATCGACCCAAACCGCGACCAGAAAGGCGAGGAGTCCGCGTGATCACGAGAAACTTCCTACTCCTGTCTGCCATCAGCACGACGATGGTCGTTGCCGGAAGCATGGCGTCAGCTGCCCCCCCAGTAGAGAGTATGCCCGCGCCGCTCCAAGGCCTACCACCCAAGGCGCGCAAAATGGCCTCGGAACTCCAGCGAATTGTCACCGAGCAGCAAGGGATGATTCAACGGGCGTTAGAGGCGAAGACGCCCGAGCAGAGAGAACACATCTTTCGAGATATTAACCGCAATGTCCAGGCCATCGCCCAGAAGCGCGTCGCGATCATGGAGCAGTACACGGAGCGGATTCGAGCGAGAGTCCAGTGGGCTCGCGATCATGCGGCGAAAGTCCAGGTTTCCGACCTGACTCGAACGATGGAAGAGTTCGCAAGACCAGGACCGCCGCAATCTCCTTTTGCCAAACAGCCAGATGACGTTCGACCCAGGGATGGCTCTCACCGTATGGCCGGTCTTCCACGGACGGTACAGAGCGTGCGGAACAGGTTGGCGCGAACCATGTCGCGTTTGCACACGCTGGAGAGGGAGTCCGAACGGGCCCATTCCGACGAGCAGCGAGACAAGATCCGACGCGAAATCGCGGCGTGTCTGAAAACAATCGAAAAGGAACGGGTCACCGTCCTCGAAGTTGTTCTGACACTTTCGGAAGAGCGCCTTCGGCGGGCGCGGCAGCAAGCACAAGTAACTGGTAGTTCAAACTAGGAACGAGGAGAAACGATGATGTTCAACAAATGTGCTGTCCTTATTACGATGATCAGTATTTCGGCAGGAATCACTCTGGCTGGGGAAGTTCGAAACGGCAACAAAGGGGAACAGCCAAAGGTGAACAAGAAAGCGGATCCAAAAGCCCCGTCGCTCGAGGAGCTCACGGAAATCATCCAACCCATGCTCGCGAACCTGGCCCTTACAACCGAACAGCAGAAGAAGGTGAGCGGCATTCTGAGCGACCAGGCCTGGCAGGATGCTCGGGATACTTTCGCGCGAGAGCGTAACCGCGAGATCTTCGCGGAAGCACACAAGAAGATCCCACAACTCATGCCTACGGTCATGATGCCTCGAATGATGGCCTACAACATGGAAAAGAACATGAAAGCACGCATGGCCAAACAGGCCGGCCCTCCCACACCCAAGGAGATTGAAGCCATCCGCTCGAAGACACAGAAGCGAATGCGCTCCAAGCTCGCTCCCGCGATTATGGGCGGGCTCGGAGACCTGACTGAGACACGGATGCACGAACTGCTCGTCGACAAAAAAGTCCTCGTTCGCGCACTTGCCGAAACGATCTCTGCCGGCGTCTTGACCAACAGCCAAAAACACGATTTCGACAAGACGCTCACGGAATCCGGTTACCCCAAGGAACTGATTCACGGCCCGGATCGGGTCCTGGCCAAGCGAGTCGTCGAGAAGTTGGAGAGATTAGCCGAGGAGGTCATCGCCGAGCTGAAAAAGGACGATGCGGCCAAGTAGAGAATGGCGAAGGCAACGAAGCAGGCAAGAGAAAGAGGAGAAAGCGATGATCCCGTCCCGAAAGAAATCCGACTGCGTCCGTGGGCATCTGACGATGCTGGCACTTTGTATGCTGGTCGTCGGTATCCTGTCCGCGTCCGGTTCCGTGACGTCATCCGTTTTCGCCGAGGAGCAGGACGCGAGGGGCAAGACGGCCGTTTCGCATTGCGTCAAGATCCGCCTGCTTGCGGACCGTCGCCTTGAAGAACCGATCCGTGCAATCATCAAAGAGTACAGCCGTCGTAGCGGCACCGACGTCTCTCTGAAGTTTCTGCCGTTCGCCCAGGTCGAGTCCCTAGTTGCGAAGAACCAGGCGGAGTGCGATGTGGCGGCTAGTCTGGCTGCGAAGAAGAACGGAAAGACACCACTAAGCGCACTTGAGGGAGCGAAGCGAGTGGCTTGGAAGCATCCCTCCGGCGAACCAGTCTGGGCGGCCGTGATCGGCACGCATTCCCGGGCCGGTGAATTGCTCCGTTTCCTGGGTGGACCGACTGCACATCGACTCTGGTCCGAGTCGGAAGCCGGGTTCACAATCACCTCGGGACGCTCGCACGCCGAAGCGTTCGACTGGGTCGTAAAGAACCGAGTTAAACACACGTACCCGTTGTCCGCCATTCGTATTCTTCGGGAATTGGGAGGTATTCGCAAAGGCATCTGTATCGACATCGGCTGCGGCACGGGCAATCTTGATGTGGAGATCGCCAAGCGTTCACAGTTCACAATCACCGGGCTCGATATCGATCCGGATATGAAGCCGCTGTTCGACAAACGAGTCCGCGAGGCGGGGCTGCAGGATCGCATCCATTTCATTGCCGGTGACGCCCAGAAACTGCCTTTTAAGGACAATTACGCCGACGTGATTGTCAGCCGTGGCACACTGACTTTCATTCCCGATATCGGCAAATGTCTGAAAGAAGTCGACCGAGTGCTGAAGCCAACTGGCGTGGCCTTCCTGGGCGGTCGTTACCTGTACACGCCGCACGAGGATCGAATAACGACGGAAAAGCTCAGACGAATCGTGGCGGCGACCGGACTCGTAGGTGCGAAAGTCGTGGATATGCGAGGCCAGTGGGTTAAGATTGTCGGTTCCAAAGCGCCAAAGGCCGCCCGTCAGTTTCAACTCGGCCCCCAAATGCTCGCCAATCGGTTCATCGCGGATTACGCCATTGTCGACGGCACATGCCTGCTGATCTGCCCGGTTGAAGGTGCAGCGGCACAGGCACTGCAACGCGGATTCGTCGAGATGACCGATCTGGAAATTACCGCTCTGTACCCATCCGAAAAAGACGCCGAAAAGGCCACCAAGCGTGTCGAGCAATCCGACCTCGGCAAACGGATCACCTGCAAAGTGGGCACGCTCGAGAATCTGCCGTTCGCGGAAACCTCTTTTGACTTGGTCGCCGGCGTCGGCCCCATATTGATTTGGGGCGACCGGGAGAAGAAGATGCGCGAACTGTATCGCGTACTGCGCCTCGGTGGCGTGGCACTCGTCGGCGGCCGGTACGTCGGAATGCCCGCTTTTCGCAAAGTGTCTAGCGAAGATCTCCGCAACAGCGCGGCCAAGACGGGCATTCGAGCGATTCGCGTTATGGACGACGGAGGCCAATGGGTCGAGGTTCGTAAAGGCGCCCAGGAACGCGGCCTTCGCCGCTGAACCGGTTGCGAGTGCCAAGAGTACGCCCGGCGCACGCTTGCTGTCGGAAAGCGGATTCTCTTTCCCCACCTTGTTGTCTACGCTCGTGTCTCGCAAACCGCGGATGGAACGGATCCTTCGGTCGCCAGGGATCGTAGTTTCGTGTGGCTGCGGTGAGGACGCTGACTACCCGCAGCGTCATCAGCGTAACACCGTTGAACGACGCCCCGACGGTCCTTGCCCCGCTTGCCGACTTGGTTGTCGACGAAGACATGGCAAGTCGCAGGCCGGCCCGGAGAAAGGGTAGAACACAAATCACCACTTATCTTCACTGATCCCGGATCGAAGACTCAGCTGAGCGTTCTGCGCGCGTCTGCCCTTCTCCTTCGACTCTGAACGTGCAGCTTTTCACCCCTGTTTGATTATTGCGTATTAGTGAAGATGCGTGCGTGTTCCAATCTTCTCTTCCTCCTGTACTGTTCGTTTTCGTTTCAGAAGTTGTTTCAGACTCAGGACAAGCTGAACCTCAATGGCCGCTAACGGCAAGACAGTTACATCGTGTCAAAGATCACGACCATTGCTCGTTATTCATGCACAGGCACGCGGTGGAACATACGCGATCGAATACTCTTGTCGGACGGTGTCGACGCTCGCCGATGGCCCACTCGTCAACATGCCAAATCCCAATGTGATTCGATCTTAGGTCACGATTCCAAGTGATTCGACATGCTGTTTGTTCCTTCGTGTCGGCACCGTGTTGGCAACGTCGCACGTGTCTCGCAGAACGCGCCGGACACGATCGACGTCATGACTGGGTTCCTTTCAGGGCGGGGGAGGTGCCGCTACGCCGCTAGCCGGGCCGACAAACCAACGGCGTCGGGACCGGCCGGCAGTCTCAAGTGATGGACTTCAAAGCAGGACATGTGTACGATGTGAAGTTCAGGTAACGGCAGACAGGGGAGTCTAACGCATGAAATAGGGCTCGGTTGATCCGGTATAAACTGTTGCAACAGGTATTCAAGGAGACCGACCTGCCGAGGCTGACCGACAAACATGCAATATACAGCCAAGCGGCGTTTGAGAGCGGGACCATCAAAGTCTCTTTACTGAGTAGCATCAAACCAGTCGGACACCGGGGCGTACCTCTGACCGCCGGAGCTCATCAATTGACCGTCCGTTTCGATGACGTCCTGACCCAGCACACCCACTTCGGCGGATTTGATTTCAGAAAAGCCAAATAATCATCGTGTTTCAAAATCAACGCGTGTGTCTTGTCAGTGACCAATAGGATTTGCCGTACGTGTGGGGCTGTCGACGGAACTGTTTGGACTGGCCGGGGCATTCTGTTCGATCGGAGATACCGCCGCCGGTCCGAGACTGTGGCAACGAATCACCGAGTGCAACACGTTTACAATTGTGACCACCGACGGCGCGGACAGACCCGGTGGAGCGTAGCATCAGCGGCTTGCTGACAAGCAAGCCACTCTGAATAGTTGTCCATCCGCCCCATCTTTCCGGGAGAAGGTCTATGTCTTGTTTCCCTACCGACTGTTACCTTCTTGGCCGTCGTGGCATTGAGGGGGGCGGCGGCCAGAGAGGCGGTGCATTCGGTACCTTGTCTCCAGACGGTTCATTGGGGGGGCTGGCTCTGAATCAGGCATAGCTTGTGGATCTGAAAAGACTTGCCACCGTAGGCGCCAATGAAAAGGTTCGATGGGTTGCGGATCTTCCATTCATCACGAAGCGACAATCGGCTCAGGTTGCCCTGAGAGGAGACAACCTCCTTGCCGTTACATCTTACGCGCACTGAATCAGAGCGAATCTCACACCGCACGGTATTGGTGTCAAACAGCGTCAAGATCGGTCCCTTGTGGGTGGTTTCATTCTCTCGATACTTGCGACCGTCAATCGCATCCAAACCACTCATGCCGCGAGAACCGTCCAGCACGAGCATGAACTGCCGGCCGCCCGCTACGAGACCAAGATTGATCTCGACATTGGGCTCCAGAGGCGTCACCACAAGTTCCAGTATATATGTTTCCGATACTCGCCACGGGATTTCGAGAATGATGTGCTCGTCTTTCTTGGCGGGCATCAGCGTAGCCTTATCAAACCGCCAAGTGCCTCGCACGGTATCGCGGTTCAGGTCGATTCTGTCAAGCAGGTTCGTCTTCGTGCCGTCCTCATCGCCATTCATGGAATCGGCGTTGGTACTGTCGCCGGAGATGTCGGCCAGTTTGTTTTGGCGCAGCGCAGTGACTTTGGCCTCGCCCTCGGTCGGGAGCACCCTGCCAAACACCTCGGCCGTCAGAACTAAGGCCACGCGGAAGCCGTAATTGTCGCTACAGCCATTCGGCCGGAGATAGACGCGGTTCGCTGAAGGCAGCCAACACGTTTCATGATTAAACGCTCCGCCACGCAGCACGCGGCCTGAGCCCGTCGTTGGACCGTTGGGGTCGCTCGACGGCGACTGCGCGTAATAATTGCCACTGTACCAATCCTGGCACCACTCCCAGACATTCCCATGCATGTAGTACAGGCTCCATGGATTGGGTTTCATTTTACCGACGGGCTGGGTCTTGAATTCTGAGTTTCCTCTGAACCAAGCGTACTCGTGAAGCCGGGAATCGTCTTCTCCAAAGCTGTAAGTTGTCGTGGTCCCCGCACGGCAGGCGTACTCCCACTGCGCCTCGGTCGGCAGGCAATACGTGGCGTCATGCTTCTTGGACAGCCACTGACAAAATGCCGTGGAGTCATTCCACGATAGGATCACAACGGGATGATCGTCTGTCTGCTCGAAGCCCGGATCTGTGTTCCAGACGAATCGCCGATCTTGAATCCACTTGCCGGCGATACAGACAATTCCACCATTGCCGTCTCGCTCGGCGTCCGTCTTGTAACCAGTCTGGTCCACAAACTGCCGAAATTGGCCGCGGGTGACCTCGTGACAACTTAGACGAAACGCCCGGGTAATCCGCACCCGATGTTGCGGCTGTTCTCTTGAAATGTGGGCTACGGCCCATCCGTCCTTGGCCACTTTTGCCTGTTCCTTTGCCATCGTGCCCATCATGAACTCGCCCGGCGGAATCAGCACCATGGCCAGCTTCTCGCCGTCGCCCAGATCGATCTCCTGCTCACCCGGTTCGCCCAGGTACTTCGCCCACGCCTCCTGGTACTGTTTCGCGGTGGCGGCGTCGAAAGGAGCAACCGCCGCGGCCGGGGCATCAGCCGGTAGAAGGGCTCTCCAGGCCGCCGGAGCGGGTGACGAGGTGACCGGAGGACTCGCGGGCTTCGTGGCCAAGGCGGCATGTGACTTGGGCAACGGACCGGACACCCCGTTCTCTGGTGGCAGCTTCTTCCGGCCAATCAGCTCCTCGCCTGCGCGCACCTGAATGGCACCCGCAAGCAAGTCGACGCGAACGGTAACCGTCTGCCCCCTTTCCAGGACCAGCTTGTCGGCCTCGAACTTGAAATCACCACGTTGAACGACCAGCGTATGATCACCGGGCGAAAGCGTCACCTCCTTCCCCCGGTCTGCCTGTTTCAGGACGATCTCGGTGCCCTTAATCGCCACTTCGATCTCCGGATCGTTAATCTCGACACGTATCACACCGTCCTTGGTTTGGACGAAGAAGACCGCCGCCAGTAGCAGGACCAACACACCG
>JAJSAJ010000434.1 GCA_024274855.1 Planctomycetota bacterium
TACCCGCGCGCCGCGCATTGGATCTTGGACCAGTTTGGGGTTCGCGGTCGGATGATGCGGCGGGCAGCCGGCGATACTGCGTCGCCCGACAACATGACTTCCGCGGCCTCGCCGACGCCAGGTGACCCGAACAAGCTTGCTGACCGGCGCTCCATACCGACGCGCCCCATTTATCATCTTGACCTGCGTTGTTCGGCAGATCCGAATTCCCACCTGAAGGAACTCCAGCTAATTGCGGCTGCGTGCCGGTTGCAAGTCAAACTGCCGCTGGGCAACGGTTCGAGCCCGCGGAGTCACCCTACAACGGACGTTCCGGATATCGAGTCAATCGAACCGCCTCCTGATCCGCGACGATGGTATCCGGTGATCGACTACAGTCGGTGCACCAATTGCATGGAGTGCATCGATTTTTGTCTGTTCGGTGTTTACGGAATTGATCATCATGAGCAGATTCTGGTGGAACAGCCGGACTATTGCCGACAAGGATGCCCCGCATGCAGCCGCATCTGTCCGGACAACGCGATTCTGTTTCCTCAGCACAAGCTAGACAGTATCGCTGGCGGTTCTGACGCAGCTCGAACATCCAGAAAAATCGATCTTTCGCAGTTGTTTGGCATGAGTGACGAGCTGACAACGGCAGCCAGGGAACGTGAGCAGCATCTGGAAAACGCCCAACGCGAGCCGACACGCCATTCCACGACTGGTGGTGACTCACAGCCGAACAGTCGACCGGATCGGGACGAATTGGATGATTTAGTCGATGAACTGGACAGCATGGACCTCTGAAAAAAGGGTCCTGCGGCCTTGATCGTAAGGTGGTCCAGGTAGGTCCCGCTTGCCGAGCGGGACATGGTGTAATCCAGGACACTACAAGAGGTTTGGAACTGCAGCCGGAGCCTGTTTGCCCGCTGCTGGACCGGCTAACGATCAAGGCCGGGTCCTGCTCGTTCAGGTATGAAAGCGAAACGCCCCCGGGCCACGGGTTACCGGGCCGGGGGCGTCATGTCCAAACGAAATAGGAAGCTGCCGCCAGGGGCTATTCCACCGTTACGTCGACGGGTTCACATTCCCAAAGTCCGTGTTTGGTGCAATAGGCGATGGCTGTCAGCTTCAGCTTCTTGCCGCTTTGCGTGATGTGAAAGGTGGTTTCAGCGTGGCCTTTTTGGCCTTGCCCACCGAGTGTACCTGCGGCGAAAGTGGCTTCAGCCAACAGCGTCTCGTTGTTGTAAAGTGCCACATTGCGAATAAAGTGATCGAAGTCGTCCGGATGCGTGTACTCGTTGCCCACGCGAACGGTTACCGGAAACGACTCACCGGCCTTGGCCGTCGATTCACACGAGATGAACGGGGAATGTCGGTCGATGTAGTCCTTCTTAGCTTCTCGATCGACTGTCGAGATGTCCACGTAGCGATTGATTTTCGGCATTTTCTTCTCCCAAACTATCACCAGGAAATGTGTGCGGCCGCCGCTAGATGTGTCACGGTGGCGTCCGCACGTTCTCAAGCCTGACCGCCTGCTCGTCCCTACGAGCTCACACCGTGGCGGCACTCGACTCCATTGTCACGACGCATTCTATCGAGGGTCGGCCGGATTGGATAGGTATGGCCCCTCGCACGTTTTCGGAGCTGGACGACAAATCCGGGAAATTCCCTAGTCTTCCTGCTGTTGGTCGACAACTGCCTGACGCTCCGTTTCCACGTTCGGTCGGGGATCCTGCCATTGATCGGGACGAAAGTGCTTGTGGTAGGTCCCGTAATCGTTGAACCAGATCCACTTGAACGCTCGGTAAACCCAGTTTTTTTCCGGCACTTCGGTACCCGGGTTGAACTGAGAAGCTCGCGACTTCATGGCTTCCAATTCAGCCAAGACGGTTCCGCGGGCCGTGGTATCGCGCGCCTGATTACGCTGGGCCAAGTCGATCAGCAAGTCCGGACGTTCCAGCAAGATACAGCCTCGCGTCGACGCCGCGGCCGTCTCACGAAAATCACGGAGAAAGTCCGAGTTGCCAAGCACTTCACTCAGTGGACGCTGATCGTGAATCGAGTCGGTTGCCAGCTGGATGACCGGACAGGGCTCGATGTCGCCCCAGGGGCTGATGTGATGGGTAAAGCCGACAACCGCCGGGCACAAGGCGTACCCGTCTCCATCGTAGTAGGCATCCACCACGATGATTGGCTTCTTGGCTCGTGTTTCGACCACGAATCGCCGTACCTGGCGTTGCTGGTCCTGTGTCAGACAGAGTTCCGGGGACGCGTTGGGGCCGACCGGCCGGTAAATGTGATACCAAGCGTACAAGACACCCATCTTA
This sequence comes from Planctomycetota bacterium, assembly GCA_024274855.1. GTDB lineage: Bacteria > Planctomycetota > Planctomycetia > Pirellulales > Pirellulaceae > JAJSAJ01. The sequence continues at coordinate 2,310 of JAJSAJ010000434.1, forward strand.
ATCAGTTTGTCGATCCACGCGTCGCTTAACAGATCCATATTGGTTTGGCACAGACTGGTACAGACACCAGTGACCAGACGCGCATCGAGACAATGTTGCAGACCCTGCATTGTCCGATTGAGAACCTCGGGCTTTCCTCGCCGCTGGTCGCTAACGATCTCATTCCCTTCGACACTGACCAAGGGGGACACATTGCCTAGTTTCCGCATCCGATCGGCAATTTCCGCGGAAATGAAGTGGCCATTGGTGAAGATTTGGAAATAGCAATCTGGGTGTTCGGCCAGAATATCGAGCAATTGGGGATGCATCAAAGGCTCACCGCCCACGATGCCGAAAAAGGCGTTTCCCATCTCGCGTGCTTCGTTGATCATCCTGTGCATGGCCGGTGCTTCGATGACGGCCTGTTTGGCGGCCACGTCGACCCAACAACCGGTACAGCGGAGATTGCACGCGTTGGTCACGGATATGTAGAGAAAAGGTGGGAAGAATTCACCCCGCCTGGTTCGCCGTTTATGGTGTCCAATTGAGCGGATACCCTTGAATCCGGCATTCCATGCAAGTTTCCACAGGAGCCGTTTATCGGGCTCGGTCAGCATGCGCATGGCCAGTCGAAAGTTCATGAGGGCGAGCCTTGAGTGAAGGGGAAATAGCGGGTTACTAACTTCGTAACACTTTAGCCGTCTGCAGTAGTATTTGATCTCACTGCTGTTTTTTCGGTTGATCGACCCCAACGGCCTTGTGCCGTTGGTGAGCGAGTCTATTGAGCTAAGAGCAACATGTCACTCCAATGCCCCCGCCTCCTCCCCGCCGCTCTTGGCGGCGGCGGGGAGGAGGCGGAGAGGGGACATTTCACCACATCGCATTAGCTCACGAAACTTATTCACCCATGGGACAAGCCCATGGGGGTCCCTTGAGAACCGTTCTCCTCCATTTGGCTAAACAGTTACCTAACTTCAACGAACAGAGTCTTCCATTGCCGGTCTTTATCCATACCA
>JAJSAJ010000435.1 GCA_024274855.1 Planctomycetota bacterium
ATAGAAGTTTGGCAGCAGCGTTTCGCGACGTGGCAGTCCCGTCAGCAGCCAGACCATCGTCCGCCACGTAAAAACGGAAAAATCACCTACCGTTCTGATCGCCTCAATCACCACGCCACCCCAGTCGCTGATCCACTGCGTAACGGCACTGACATGCTCGTCGCGCTTCGAATCGGGGTCTGCGGAATTAGACGACGCGTCGGACACCATGGCAAGACCAACTGCTGAGAAGATAGATGAAACAGGAAAGATGGCGCACTTACACGCTCGCGATACAACCGCGCACGCGGAACCGATCGTACCGCTATCTTCTTCGTCGTTCGCACTAGGCGGCTTGAGTAAAGTTCACCGATTGCGCGCGATAAACGACAAACGGGGCCGGGCCGCCGAGCGACCCGACCCCGCTGGGGGTTCCACGTAAACATCACCATCAGTCGGACGGATCACCCTCGTTATCGCCGGCAACTGCGCCGACCGCTGGCTCCTGGTCGGATGGTGCCACTTGGCCTTTGAAACTCAACCTCGTGATATGCTCATGCTCCGCATCCCAAACCGCGTCGACAATAATCTCGTCGGCCCCTTGGAACTCACCTCGCAACAATTCCTCGGAAAGCGGGTCTTCGACACGCCCCTCGATCGCTCGACGCAGCGGTCGGGCACCATATTCCAAACTTCGACACCCTTCTTTGATCAGGAATTCCTTGGCATCGTCGGTCAGCTTCAGTACGAAGCCACGATCGATCAATCGCCGCTTAACACTCGCCATCTCCATATCGATGACTTGTTTCAAGTCTTCGAGCGTCAGGTGTCGGAAGATGATTACATCATCCAACCTGTTCAAGAACTCGGGGCGGAAGACGCGTTCAATGTGTTCGGTCACGCGTTCCTTCATACTCTCGTAGCTCGCATCATCATCGGGCCTCTGGAACCCAAAGGACGATTCATTATTAATCGCTTCCGCTCCCGCATTCGTGGTCATGATAAGGATCACGTTGCGAAAATCGACATTTCGGCCGAAGCTATCGGTCAAGCGTCCTTCTTCCATGACCTGCAACAGCATGTTGAAGACATCAGGATGTGCCTTTTCAATTTCATCTAACAGTACAACAGCGTATGGACGTCGCCGAATCTTCTCAGTCAGTTGTCCGCCTTCTTCGTATCCGACATAACCTGGAGGCGCTCCAATCAACCTGCTGACGTTATGCTTCTCCATATACTCGCTCATATCGATATGGATCAGCGCATCGGAATTGCCGAACATGAACTCGGCCAGAGCCTTCGCGAGCAGAGTTTTTCCGACGCCGGTCGGGCCGGCGAAGATAAAGCAGCCGGTTGGTCGGCGCGGGTCCTTCAGGCCGCTTCGACTCCGACGAACGGCTCGCGACACAGCTTTGATGGCCGCTTCCTGGCTGACGACCCGCTTATGCAAGTCTTCTTCCATGCGCATCAGACGCAGGCTGTCTTCCGTCGAGAGTCGTGTCAGCGGGATTCCCGTCATTTTCGAAACGACTTCGGCAATGACCTCTTCATCGACGACACCGTCGGTCTCTCGCGACTTTTCTCGCCACTGCCGCGTAATGGCTTCTTTCTTTTTGCGGAGCTTGTCGGCCTGGTCACGAAGGGCGGCCGCTTTCTCGAAGTCCTGATTGGCTACAGCCTCTTCTTTTTCCTTGTTCAGACGCTCAACTTCCTCGTCAATCTCTTTCAAGTCCGGTGGCCGGGTCATGGCGCGCAACCGAACGCGAGCTCCCGCTTCGTCAATGACGTCGATCGCCTTATCGGGCAGACACCGAGCAGTAATATAGCGTTCGGACAGTTCCACGGCGGCCACGACAGCATCGTCGGTAATCTGTACGCGGTGATGCTCTTCATACCGTTCCCGCAGCCCCTTGAGAATTTCGACCGTCTCCTCTTTGTTCGTCGGATCGACAATGATCTCCTGGAAGCGGCGGGCCAACGCGCTATCTTTTTCAATGTACTTGCGATACTCGTCCAATGTCGTCGCGCCGATGCACTGGATTTCACCGCGAGCCAGCGCCGGCTTCAGCACATTGGCCGCGTCGATCGCCCCTTCCGCACCGCCGGCGCCAACGAGTGTGTGCAGCTCGTCAATGAACAGGATCGTGTTCTTTGCCCGCCGCACTTCATTCATCACGGCCTTGATACGCTCTTCAAACTGGCCGCGATACTTGGTTCCGGCAACCATCATCGCCAGATCCAACACGACAATCCGTTTTTCGGTCAGCAGTTCCGGGACATTCCCGCTAATGACGCGTTGTGCAAACCCTTCGACAATCGCCGTCTTACCGACCCCTGCCTCACCCAGCAACACCGGATTATTCTTCGTCCGGCGGCAAAGAACCTGAATCGATCGCTCGATTTCCCGCTCGCGCCCGATCACGGGATCAAGTTTATTCTGTCGAGCCAACTCGGTCAGGTCGCGACCAAAGCTGTCCAATGCGGGCGTTTTCGACTTGCCGCTCTTGGGTGACGCATGGGACTCACCACCTGATTCGCGCCCACCACGTTCTGCTTCTCCACCCTCCAGGCCGTGGCCGAGCAGATTCAGAACTTCCTCACGAACCTCTTCCAGTTTCAGGCCGAGGTTCATCAGGACTTGAGCCGCGACGCCTTCTTGCTCGCGCAAAAGCCCTAACAGGATGTGTTCCGTTCCCACATAGTTATGGTTCAGGTTGCGTGCCTCTTCCATCGAATACTCGATGACTTTCTTGGCACGGGGCGTCTGAGGCAACTTACCCATCGTGACCATCTCTGGCCCGCTCTGAACCAGCTTTTCCACCTCGAGTCGAATTTTGCGCAAATCAACGTCAAGGTTCTTCAACACATTCGCGGCGACACCACTACCCTCTTTGACCAACCCCAGCAAAATGTGCTCGGTGCCAATGTATTCGTGGTTGAACCGCTGCGCTTCCTGATTGGCCAGTTGCATGACCTTGCGAGCGCGATCTGTAAATCGTTCGTACATGAAAGGGCCCCTTCAGCCGGTCAAGCGAGTAAAAAAAATCTCGCAATTCGGTTGCTCAATCTGAATATGCTTCTCGGATTGGATTTTTCGTGTTTTACTTGAATTATTCCGTTAAACGCCAGTACGAGTAAACGTCAACACAGCCAAGTGCGTGCCACCCACCATCACCGGGCGCTCCGAACACCTGATATCCCTCGTTTGCCATTCGTCGGACATCCGTAGTACCGTACCTTGAAATCCGGCGGCACTCCCGCCATCTGTCCAGTCATCCACACTTCTCGTCCGCGCCGACAACAGACGGGGTAGGATTCTCGCTGTTTTGCGGCTCAACCGGCCAACTGATCCGGCTTTCGCAACGCGTGTTGCCCCACCGTGTTGCCCCCGCCATCGTGTTGACCGCCATGACGGCCATCGAGGCAGCCATGTTGCGCTGAAACCACCGTCGGGTGTCCTGGCCAGAAGCATGACATTCGACAGACTCCACACGTCCGTTGCTCGTTCCAGTGCTCGTTCTGCATGTCACGACGGGCACGGGTCGACACCCACGCCATCCATTTTGACGAAACAGCCCGAGAATTGTAACCCGCAAACCCGGCCACATCAAGGCAAGTAATTGACATATACGGACTTAGGTACACGAACATTGCTTCTGCTATCATCGCAAATGGGATAATTCTCGTTCAAATCGCAGGTGCACTGAGTGACTCACGGCCCGTAAGACCGCCGGGTGGCAGTGCCGCCAACCAACTCCACGCTACCGCTCGGCGCCCCGTTGGCCCGCTCCCGTTGGTCGCTCAACTTTGCCAACAAGGTAACGATCCTTAGAGCCGGCGAATCAATTATTGTCGCGTTTACTGGGGGCGTTCGGGCGGTGATCCTCCTTAGCTGCGAAACTGATTCACCCATGGGCGTCTGTACGCGGAAGAGTGCGACCGTTACTTAGCTGCGAAACTGATTCACCCATGGGACGAGCCCATGGGGGTCTGTACGAGGAAGAGTGCGACAGTTATTGATTGGCGAATCCTTAGTCATCCAGGCAGCCTTATCGGGTTAACCGACCTAGCCGGCTC
>JAJSAJ010000436.1 GCA_024274855.1 Planctomycetota bacterium
ACGAAATCGTCTCGACGCTGGACCACTTGCGGTGGTCCACCGCGGTTGAAGAGGCCGCTCAGAAAATCCTGGCTAGACGATACGAAACAACCGGGCCGGTTAACGCCACCCGCGAACTGGCTGAATTGATGGACGCCCTGGAGGCCTTGACCGAACAGATCGCACCAGTAATGGCCGAAGCGAGAGCCTTGATCGCCAAATATGTTCCGACGATCCCCGAAATGGCAAGACAGGCGGAACAGCAAGTTCGCGAACTCGAACAACAAACGCTCGCGGCAGCCGACAGGCGGCCAACTGCCGACGACCAGACCGCTAAACAGGATGTCACTGGTCTGCAGCGAAAACAGCAAGATGCAAATCGGCAGATTGACGATCTGCTGGACGCCTTGGTCTAAGATGCCAACGCCCAGGATATTCTTACGGAAGAAGGCCGTCAACGTGCCCGAGACGATGACGATAGCGTAGCCATGGTCCAAACGCCGGCAACCCAGATGAACCAGTCGCTACGCCAGGCTGCAACCGCCCGGCAGTCGGACCAGCAGGCCCGGAAACTGTCCGAAACCGCCGAACACCAGCAACGCGTGGCCAATCGTCTGAACCAAGTCGCCGAGCACTTCAAACGGCTCGAAGCGGGCGAAGAAGTTGCTCAGACACGGCAGAAGCTGCGCGAGACCGAACGACAGATGGGCCTTGCCGACCAAATGAACCAGCGATACAACCCGGCCCAGGAACTAGGTGAACTCGCGTCCAAGACAGCCGAACAACTGATGGCCGAACTGGAGGCCGAGCTTGCGAAGAATCCAGAAATGCAAGAATCACTTTCAGAGATTTCTCACGACGCCCTGCAACAAGCCAAGAACTCTCTGGAACGATCGGCCAAACAAGAAAAGGATCTTCGAAAAAGAACGGAACGATCCGATACTTCCTTTCAGACCCAAAAGGCCGCTATGGTAAGCCAGCTTCGTGACATCGCCCAACAGGCATCGCAGCTGAATCGGTCGCTCATTACAAAGGCGGAATATGCCGCGACTCGCGGCACCGTCAAGAAGGCACGACGTCTGCTGCAGGAGACGGCGAGTCAGATTGCGAAAACTGTTCAAGACGTTGAAAAGACAACCGACGATAATCCATTTGACGAAGTGATGGATACGGCCCGCAAGTTGGCGGACGACTTGGATGACATCGTGAAGAAACTCGCGCAAACAAAGGTGGAAACGGCGAAAGCGCAAAACGAGGCCATCGATCGTGACCAGCGCCAGCGGGCTGCCAGACAGCGCGAAATGGAAAAGGTGAGAAAACAGTTTCACACGCTGCTTGTTCATGAGGCACGCGATCGAACACGCAAGGCAGAACAATCGGCGAAGCGAACGTTGCAGACAGCCGAGAATAATCTGCGCACTGCAACAAAACAACTCGCACGTGCGGAACAGAAGCAACAGAACAGTCCGGACAGCCGGTCCGCACAGCAACAACTGGAGGCTGCTCGCGATAAGCAACACGAAGCCCAACAACATGCCGACCAGGCCCGGCAAGCCAAGCAGCAGGCGGCCGCCAGATCCGCAGAGTCTGAAGCGGCCGAAAAAGGACTTGCCAAGCTGGTACAACCCCCTTTGAACGCCCCGAATCCTGCTGCCCAGTTGGCTGATCAACTGACCCAACAGGCGGTCCAGGCAACCGACCGACTTGCGGAAAAAGCCAAGCAACTGGCGAAGAGACCCGACTGGTCGAAAACCTTGAAACCGGACGCTGAACATCTTGCCCAGGGTGCGAAACGCCAGCAGCCAATCGGCCAGGATGTCACACAATCAGCCGAAGATGTGGCACGCGCGGGCCGGCATGAACAGCGACTAGGCAAACCAGAACCGAGCAGACAATTGCAACAGGCGGCCAAGGACATTCACGATGTGGCAGAGACGGAAATTCCGGCCGCACAACGCGACTTCCAACAGGCGGCTGAAGCAAGCGATTCGAAGAAAGAGGACCAAGCTCAACGCAGCAAGAAGGCCCTGGCGGCAACCGCATCGGCTCAGAAAGCTGAAAACGCCTTGCACGAACAGGCGGAAGCACTCGGCCGCTTACTCGAAGCATCTGACAACGCGTCCAACGCGGCTCAAACCGATATAGCACAGTCTGATGCCAATCCGCCTGGCACGCCCCAAGCGGACACGGGAACGGGCCAAGGCGACCAATCCCCAACGCCTGCGGATCCGTCCAATTCGAACAGCCCGTCCAGCCAACAATCCGCGAACAGCGGAGCGGCAAACTCCCCATCCACCGACAGTGCACGCGGCCAGATGCTGGCGCGCACGCTCGATGAACTGGACCGGACACTCGCAAAATCCTCGGCCGAATCATCACCGAACCAGAACGCCCCGGCCGCACAAAGCTCCGCCACGCTGTCATCACTGGGGCAGGCAACACGCTCGCAAAATGCCCAGATGGCTGCCGCCAGGTCACAACGCCAGGCCATGACGCTTGGTCCACCTTCACTGACCGACTCGCTCGATCCTAACGGCGCGACAGTCGATCAAATGGCATCATCCAACGGTTCGCTGCCCTCAGTCGACCGAACGGAGTCTGATCAATGGGGCCAGTTGCGGCGCAAGACGGCGGATGACTTGACGGAAGGCCGCAAGGAATCCGTGGCACCCGAGTACCGTAAACAGGTCCAAACGTATTTTCGTGTTATTGCCGAACGGGCGCGCCAACGGACCCGGACCGGCAGACCAGCCAGAAACAGGGCGTCGAAATGACCAACGACCTTCGGGAAAAAAGCTGGTTGATTGCTTCGTGGAAGAACTTGCGTCTTCCTCACAGCCTGAACGGCCACTGTGGAGTCCAACGCTGTCTTCTGTGCGGTGTCGTCTGGTTCGCCGCTTTGGCACTCGGATCGCGAACGAGTGCCGCCGACACAGACGCTGTATCATCTGAACCGTCTCCTGGAAAAACGGCGGTCAAGGATCTATCGGAAACCGATTTCGGCGTTACGTTCCAAAAGGACCAGACAGACCGGGCTGTCGATAAGGCTATCCGTTTTCTGCTATCACAGCAACACGACAACGGCTCGATTACGGACCAGCGTTATGACACAACAATGACCGCTCTTTCGATCATGGCTCTTGCGAGTGTTGGGAACCAGCCCGGCGCGCCTGGCACGGAAGGGCGAGCAATGGGTCGAGCACTCGGTTTTGTCCTTCGTGATGATCGCCAGGACTCGGAAGGTTATTTCGGCCGCGCGGACAGTTCGCGCATGTACGGACATGGTATTACAACCCTGATGCTGACCGAGATGCTCGGGATGGGAGTCGACAATCAGCAGAATCGCATGATTCACCAACGTTGTCAGAAAGCGATCGATTTGATCCTCAGCGCTCAAAAGAAAAAGAAATCGTACAAGTATCAAGGAGGCTGGCGTTATGTACCGACTTCGTCGGATGCGGATTTGTCTGTTTCGGTGTGGCAGTTGATGGCCTTGCGTTCGGCGCGCAACGACGGGCTTCAAGTTCCGGCAAGCGCAATCGATGCGGCGGTTGAGTATCTGAAACGGTCTTATGCCGCAACACTCGATCAGAATGGCATGCCGGATTCCAGGGCCAGCGGGTTTTCCTACACACCGGGGAGTCGCTCGCCCAGGTACGCGATGACCGCCGCCGGGCTGTTGGCCATGCAAGTCTGTGGCCAATACGACTCACCTTTGGTTATCGGATCGGCCGACTGGTTACTCGAACATCCGCCGAAATGGACGGAACGGTTCTTTTTCTACGGCACCTACTACTATGCTCAGGGCATGTATCAACGAGGCGGCAAGCACGCCAAGACTGCGCAGGCGCTGGTGCAGAAAATCCTTCTCGACAAACAACGGGGCGACGGATCGTGGCAGGCAAGCAACAGTTCGGAGTCTCGCGCCGGCCGCGTCTACGCAACTTCGCTCGCAGTGCTGAGTCTGTCGGTCAAGTATCACTACCTGCCGATCTACCAGAAGTAGGTTGACTGTGGGAACGCTCCGCCAGCTGAAGCAGGCGGCTTCCACGCGCACCAGAAACCGGCCGTGCTTGCCGATTGCTAGCGGCAATTCCTGCGGATCGGCCGTTTCTGCGTCTCCGCTTGCTTCGCTCGGAGTTCCGGAGTCGACGTGTCGCAACTTGCGAACCACCAAGCCTTTCCAACGACGCTCGCACGCAAAAGGCGGTTTCCGTAGGCGACTGGCACACCGATTGCGTTACGAAGGACCACATCAACTCAGCGGGGGGGCTGGGCTTTTGAGCAACGTCTAGACAAATCATGGATTACGGACTTTACGTTTCAGCTTCCGGCGCGGCAACACAAAGCCAGCGCATGGAGGTCCTTTCGCACAATCTGGCCAATGTGGACACCCCGGGATTCAAAGAGGAGCTGGCAGTGGTCCAGGCCCGCGCCAGCCGGGCAATTCAGGACGGCCTGGATGTCCCCAGCAGCCAGTCGATCAATAATTTGAGTGGTGGTGTGTCGATCGTCGAGACCATGACTCGCTTCACTCCGGGACCCGTTAAATCGACTGGCAGCCAATGGGATATGGCGATTGATGGCGATGGTTTTTTTGTCGTCGAGAACGACGGCGAGCAGTTTCTGACACGAGCGGGCAACTTCCGGCTGGCTCCGTCCGGCCAGCTACTGACCGCACAGGGTTTCAATGTTCTCTCCGCAGATGGGACACCGATCACCATCGATCCCAACTTACGATGGGAAGTGCAGCAGGACGGGTTCCTGGCGGGCCAGGACGGCAGCGGTGTCTACATCGGCCTCGCCAAGCCTTCATCGCCGGATGACCTGATGCGAACCGGTGAAAACCTATTTCGTCCCGTTGGCCCGATCCAGTCAGTCCCTGCAAACCAACGCCGCGTGCTCGGTGGCTATCTTGAGAGTTCAGCCGTCAGTCCCACGCAATCGATGATGGAACTGATCGAGACATCCCGCGCCTATGAAGCAAACATCCGCATGATACAAAGTCAGGACCAGTTGACGGGCTCGTTGATCAGCCGTCTGTTACGAACCCGATAGGTGGACACATTCCTGTCATCATGCCACACTATTGTCAGTTGCGTTCCGTGTTAGTCCTATGACATTTTCCAACCCATTTATTGAGATTCCGGTCCGGCTCCCGAGCTGCGGATGTCTTGACATCCAAGCCAGTCTCGTGACCGGTTCTAAACCAATATCGGGTTAACGATACGTCTTGTAGCATGAGAGAGCGACCATGAGTGTTCAAACGTTATACACCGCCGCCACCGGCATGAACGCAATGGAAACGAAGTTGGATGTCATCGCCAATAATCTGGCGAACGTCAACACAACCGCGTTCAAGAAGGGGCGAGCCAACTTTGAAGACCTGTTTTATCGTCAGGAATCGTTGCCAGGAGCTCAAGATCAGGCAGGCAATTTGACTGCGACGGGCGAGGCAATTGGCTTGGGAACGCGCGTATCGAGTACCCAGACCGACTTTCGCCAGGGCGCTTTCCTGGATACTGGCAACCCACTCGACCTGGCTATCGAAGGCCGCGGATTCTTCAAGGTACTCGATACACAAGGTGATACGGTCTATACACGTGCCGGCGATTTCAGCATCAATGGCGTGGGGCAAATAGTCGTCGGCTCTGCATCGATCGGGCGATTGCTCGATCCCGCCATTACCGTTCCACAGGATGCCGTACACGTCTCGATTTCCGCTGATGGCGTCGTCCAAGCAAAAGTACAAGGCCAGACAACACCTCAGAACCTCGGCCAACTGGAACTTGCCACGTTCATCAACCCGGAAGGCTTGTTGAAGCTCGGTGAAAACCTTTTTTCGGACACCGAGGCATCCGGTTCGCCACAGTCGTCGATACCCGGCCAAAACGGCACCGGATTGATCCGATCGGGAATGCTCGAGGCATCGAATGTGAATCCGGTTAAGGAACTGATCGATCTTATCACAACACAGCGTTCCTTCGAACTCAATTCACAGGCCATCCAGGCGGGAGATCAAATCCTGCAACTGGTGGCGAACTTACGGCGATATTGATGCAGGCCGACTGCCGGCACACGCTTGAGACATACGGTCTCAGCAACAGGAGCGACGGAATGCGACACATCTCGGATAGCATATTGCCTCTGGCCATGGTGCTGGCCATGGTGCTGGCCTTCTGCGGGCCAGCCGACCTGAATGCATGGGAGATTCAGCTCAAGAGCCGCGTCGCCGTGACATCAGCTGTCGTCAGGCTACATGATATTGCAACTATCGTCGACGTTGAAGAACCGACACGCTCCCTGTTGCAACGGATTGTAATCGCTCCCGCACCCACACGGTCATTTACTCGCTAGATCACAGCCAGCCAACTGCGTCGCGTTCTGACACAACATGGAGTCGACTTGAGCGACTGCCGATTCGCAGGCCAAGCTCGAGTTATCGTGCAGAACGCTTCCGGAGAGCGCCAACCGGCGACCTCGCAGCGCATCTCACACGTCTCATCTGATCCTCGTCGCACAGCCGCGCGCTCGCAACAGAATCTCGAACAACTGAAACAGCAAGTGATCGATGCAATTCTTCGGAGGATCAGCACGCAGGGTGCATCCGCCGCGTCCTGGCGGGTCAACGTCACGCTCAACGGGCGCATATTGCAGAGCTTACCCAGCAACTGGAAGGACGTTCAGATCGAGGAATTGAGCCCTCCCTGGGACGGATCGCACAACATCGTGGCGCGTATTGCATCGGACCAGCAAATCTCGCGTCTCCCGTTGCGCATTCGCCTTGCACGGATCGAACAACAGGTCGTTGCTTTGCGGCCCCTTGCGCGAGGCCACATTGTGGGGCCACGCGACGTCGAACTGCGGCCAGTGCCGCAGTCGTCACGAAGCACAATCGGCGCGACTCGGGCCTTGGATGACGTCATCGGCTGTGAAGTCAAGGGCAACATCGACACGGGACAGGCGATCGCCAAGAACGCCGTTGCACGCCCGTTGCTGATCCGTCGCCGTGAGATTGTTGATGTTGTAGCGAAGACCGGCGGAATCACAATTCGACGGCGTGCGCGTGCCATGCAGGATGGTGTGAAAGGCGATCTTGTGATGCTCCAGGATCTCGACAAACAAAACGATCACTTCACGGCATATGTCGTCGGTCAGCGATTGGCACAGGCCTTCGTTGGCCCAACAATCGTCGACAACTTAGATCCAGAATCGAGGAGATAGCCGATGCCGAGAATCCCCTACCTGGTCTTTCCGGCCGCCGCCCTGGCCTTGATGACCATACCCCTATTTGCCCAAGCGCAATCAGCCAGCTTGCTTCAACAGGAGACGCGGGAAAGTCCAACCAGTCCTCCCCCCGCATCCCTGAAAGACTCCAGCTGGACTTACGAGGAACTGCAACCACCTCGTGAAATCAAACTCCATGATATCGTCAGTGTTCGGGTCGATATTCTCGCGCGTACGATCGCCGACGGTGAACTGCGGCGCAGGAAGAATTCAAAATACAACGCGGTACTGAAAGATTGGATTTTCCTGGAAGGTCTGCGGTCAATCCGACGAGGCCGCCAAGTCGAGGGGGATCCGGCTATATCAGGATCGCTTCAGTCCGATTATCGCTCGAAAGCCGAATTGGAAACCAGAGAATCACTCGCGTTCAACTTGGCCGCCGAAATCGTCGACATTCGTCCGAATGGGAATCTGGTCGTCGAAGGCCGTGCTAAAGTCGTCATCAACGACGAAGTCTGGACCTATACCCTCAGTGGACTTTGCCGACCAGAAAGCATCGGCCCGAATAACGTCGTCCTCTCCCGAGATATCGTGAACCTGGACATTCGGAAAATTGAAACCGGAGCTGTCGCGGCAGGCTATCAGCGTGGCTGGTTCCAGAAAGTGTTTGATGTCTTTCAACCTTTCTAGTCGGTCATGAGATTCTGGCAAACCACGAACGCATGATACGAAAACACATTTGAATCGCTCCTGGCGGCCACTCGATCTTGTTGTGATCCTAACGAGTCAGGGCCTCGAACCAATTACGAGCTACCGCTCGAGCCGTGCTGGCCCGCGCTCGTTGGTCGCTAAACTTGACTCAAAACGATTAACTTCTGCTCGATAAGGAACTTCAAATCAATTGTTGTCGCGTTTACTTGGGGGGCGTTCGTGCGGCGATCCTCCTTAGCGGCGAGACTGATTCACCCATGGGGCAAGCCCAAGGGGGTCTGTACGCGGAAGAGGGCGACACCTTAGCGGCGAGACTGATTCACCCAAGGGGCGAGCCCATGGGGGTCTGTACCCGGAAGAGGGCGACAGTGATTGATCGGCGAATCCTAAGCATTCTAACGATGGTTGAGGTTGCTAGTAAATGGTCACAAAGATGCACTTAACGAGAAGCCCGAAACGGCTGGCACTGTTGTCCGCCGTGACCGTATGTTTGCTACTGAATGCCGCCCGGTGCACGGCAAGAGCGGAATCGCTGATCGGAGACTTGTGCCGCATTAAGGGCCAGGAACGCAATACGCTCTGGGGAACCGGACTGGTCACGGGACTGAAGGGGACCGGCGACGGAAAATTGCAATTGACCGCCCGCAGCCTCGCCCGAATCATGCACTTGATGGGGGCCCCCATCGGCGCCGACTCAAAAGGAAATCTTATTTCCGACGATCTACAAGACGCCAAAAACGTGGCCCTGGTCACAGTCATGGCCTATGTGCCGGCCCAAGGTGCTCGCCAGGGAGACGAACTCGATTGCGTTGTTAGTGCCTTCAATGCGAAAAGCCTTGCCGGCGGCACATTACTGCCGACGCCCATGTTTAGCCTGAAACGACCCTCGCGTCCTGGTGATGCCAAAGTCTATGCGTATGCCCACGGACGCATGCGATTGGAAGACACAAACCAGTCGACTACCGCCAATGTCTCAAGAGGCTGCAGGCTCGAATCCGATTTCCTGAACCCCTTCGTCAAGGATAACACAATTACGCTGGTACTGAATAACAGCCATGCGGGATTCCCCGTCGCTCAAGAT
>JAJSAJ010000437.1 GCA_024274855.1 Planctomycetota bacterium
CGCGACCAAAATCAAGTGCACTTTCCGAAAGGTGGACAAAATGTTTGCAAACATCAGAACGACACATGCCGCCGCAATGCAACGGCTCTTCCAAATCGCGGGCTTGCTTGTTGTCGTTGGTCTGACGCGTTCATCCGCCTTGGCCCAGGAGCTTCGCGTTCAAATTGACCCGACAATGCTGACCAACGAGGCAGGGGTGGGGGACCCGTCAGGTCTGGTTGACGAACAGCGGGCGATTATTGGCCCACCCGCGGGGAAACCGAAAACCACTTGGAAACTGAATTCGAAATTCTGGAAGAGATTCCCTTTTAGCGCACATCTTGACTTGGGCAAGACAAGACGCCTATCGAACCTGTGGATTTACGATACAAGTGGCCGAGGGGACGTGGTAATCAGCGCAGGCCATCCGGGCGAGTGGCACGAGGTGGCTACCTACGATTGCGGTGCCTACATGACGTGGGCGAAGATCAAGCTGGATGTGACGACACGTTTGCTGCGGATCACACGCAAGAGCCCGGGTGCCAACTTTCTCGCGCTGCCCGCTCTTCCGAGTCGAATTGTCGAACATGCTTGCGACGATCATGACGTTGTCGTTCGTCGAATTGATACCGAATCGCATGGGACCTGGGTGGCGGTGGTCAACACGTCCCTGCACGGAAAAAAGAATCTTGCCGTCCTAGTGCCCGATGGACAAGTAACGGATGCCGTGACCGGTTGCCCGATCGAGCGTACCAACGGCAAGATCCGACTGACAATGCATCCATGCCAGTTGCGCGCGTTTCGGGTCGTGGGACACTAACCCTGACTTTGTTTCTTATCCGTGGGGCTGGCTTGCCATCCGTGGCCCGACATCTTCCTCCTTATCCGTGGCCGTGATCTTGCGAACCAGGTGTCGCCGGTCGAGCGCCTCATTGTCGCTTGGTTGTCGTGGCGATCACGGGTCGACGGTGAGGCCCCTGCTTAGGTTCATCCGACCGCAGTTCGGCTTGTCGAGTGATCCGATAGAAAACCATGACACTCGACGGCGTTTTCTGCAAGGCAACCGCATCGTCCGGAATGCCTGCATCTCGCACCAATTGGCGACTGTGGGCCGCCGTGCGCTGGTAGAATCCATCCCAATGGACAAGCCAATGGTAATCGGGGGTCTCATATTGCGTCGCGTCCTTGAAGACGGCAACGAAGATACCCCCGGGAGTCAGCGACTGGTAGAGCGCGCCGAGCATTCGTTTCAAGACATCGTCGGTCAAATAGTCAAGAAGGCCGATCGTGTAGATAATGTCCTGACGTCCGAATTGCTTGACGTTGTTTTTCGCGCTGATCATGCGCAAAGCGTTGTATTGCTTGAAACCGACTTGGTGATCGATCTCCATCAGTGTCATCCGTTTCCGTGAAAACTCCAAGGCATCCTGATCGAAATCAACACAAGTTAGGCGTGCGTTGGTCGCGGCGATCGTCGGCGCCAGTTCCATGACTTCCCGGCACGGTCCACACCCGATGTTAAGTAACCGAGCGTTCTCGTGCTGCTGCATTGCGTCATCTAGAATATCACGCATCAGGATCCGCCGTTCTCGGATCGCATTTGCCAGTGTTGCGTTCAGGAAATAGCGGTCGAGCAAATCACCGATCCCGTTCGACAGGATACAGTTGTCGTACGCTTTATCAATGATTTCATAGTCACCAGGGTAGCCTTGTGGCCATGTGCGCGCACGGTTCATAAAGTAGCTTTTTGAAAAGAAGCGATCCGTCCGATCACGGAACACGTTTCGCAGTTTCTCGAGTTGGTCGGGATCATTCTTAAAAGCCAAATCAGCGGCATGGCACGCCTGTTCGGCAAGGTGGATGTAGCGAGCAAGTTTTTGGTGTAACGCTTCCATATCCGCGCCGGAGGCGGCACATTCCGCTTCTAACCGTGTGAGCCTGGCGTTGAGTGAGTCAATTGCTTCATCAACCTGCTTACTCACCCGTCCCCGATTGCTGGAGGACATCACGCCGTGCCGCTTGGTAGCAACATGCCACTTGTCCCCGGCATGCCATCGTGTCACACCATCTTTTTTTTCTTGCTGTTCAGTTGCTTCGATACCGCGAACTCTGTTTTTCATTTGACACTGCCCCTGTTATTCACATGGAGGATAGGAATCGACTGCCCTCGCTCCTGTCGCCTGACGCGAGCAAGGACATTGCGAGCGACTACAAAGGATGAAGATAACAGGTTATGTCAGTTTCGCGAAACGGTTTCCGGTGAATCGAGGCGTATCGTGCCGAGGTCGCTGGCAAGCTGTTGTCACTAACGCACCAGTGACTTCGTTCTTGATTACAACTTCTGAACGCCACACTCTCCCTCAGAAGTACCTTGTTGAAGATCGAAAATTTTTTGCAAACCGCATCACCGGTCGAACAAAGAGGATCTGGAGAAACTGTGCCGCGTGCAAGGGTCGAAGTACTTCTTCAGCATGTATGGGCAAATGAACGAACTTAGCGAGTGCAAAAAAAACTTTTGTGTTTTTATGTATTGGCCGCAATAAGTTCGAAAGAGCCAGGAAATCGACACGCAAGAAAACACTTCACGGAATGGGCGACTCGGGATTCGCGGCCAACCTATCGTGAAATCGCGTCTTCGCGAG
Organism: Planctomycetota bacterium; assembly: GCA_024274855.1. GTDB lineage: Bacteria > Planctomycetota > Planctomycetia > Pirellulales > Pirellulaceae > JAJSAJ01. The sequence goes on from JAJSAJ010000437.1 coordinate 2,622, forward strand.
CGGGCAGCGGAGCGCGTGCGGTGAGGCCTCAGCAATCGGCGGCGTGGGCCGTGAAGAGTGAGTTGTTTTCTTTCGAGAATGAGGCGACAACCTGAAACAGGTTCTCGGGATCGATCGGTTTCGAGATAAAGCCGTCCATGCCCGCGTCGGCACAATCATCTCGAAACCCGCTGACAGCATGGGCTGTCATCGCAACAATCGGAGTATGCTCCCCTGTTTGCTGCTGCATCGCTCGGATCTTCCGTGTTGCCTCGAGCCCATCCATTTCCGGCATTTCGACATCCATCAGGACCAAATCGAAGGCTTCCTTTTCCATCGCCTCCACGGCCTCGCGCCCGTTATTCGCAACAAATACTGTATGCTGCTGCAGCTCAAGCAGTCCGACAGCAACGTCTTGGTTTACTTCCGAGTCTTCTGCGAGAAGGATGTGCAGCGAACCGTTTTCGCGGTATGATTCTTCAATGTCGGCAATCCGTGAATCGGCCTTGTCTGGCTTGATCGCTTCCATCAATGCGCTAAACAGATCGATGCACTTAGCAGGCCGCGTCACGTAGCATGCCGGTCCCCATTGGTCGAGCGTATTGTCGGGCGTTTCCATCCCCGTCGGGACCAGCAGCACAACGGGCAGCTGAGAGCAATCGGTTCTTCTTCCGATCTCGGCCGCGGTCAGCCAGGCCGCTTTGCTGGGATCCGTACGTCCGACAATCATGGCAGCTTGGAAGGGGAGTTGTTGGGCGTTGGCGCGGTCGATGCATCTTGCTGCGGAGGCTGCATCCTCGGCCAATGTCACATGCATTCGGAAAAACTGCAGCAGTTCATGGTAGACATCGCGACTTGTCGGCTTCGAATCGACAAGTAGGACGGGAATGCCTGCCGGGATTCGATTCCGGTCACCGGGCGGGCCGACCGCATGGTCCGTGTCAAACACAGATGTAAAGTGAAAAGTTGCTCCTTGACCAACCTCGCTTTCTACCCAAATTCGCCCGCCCATCATCTTCACAATCTGGGCGCAGATTGAAAGTCCGAGTCCCGTTCCGCCAAAACGTCGCGTTGTCGACACATCGGCCTGGGCGAAAGATTCGAAGATCGCCGCGTGCTTGTCGGCTGGAATGCCAATCCCCGTGTCACGAACGGTGAAGTGCATTTCTGTATGGTCGGGCGTTTGGTTTTCCACCCAACTATTGATAAAAATCTCGCCCTGTTCAGTGAATTTAATCGAGTTTCCAATCAGGTTCGCGATGATCTGGCGTAGACGGCCACCGTCGCCACAAAGTCCCCACGGCGTTTCCGGAGCGACCCGACAGACAACTTCCAGGCCTTTTCTTGCCGCGGAGACCGCCATGACTCGTGTCGCATCCAGTACGACGTCGCGCAGATCGAATGGGATATTCTCCAGCTCCATCCGCCCCGCTTCGATCTTGGAGACATCCAGGATATCGTTGAGCAATCTCATTAGTGAAGCAGCCGATTGGTGTACCGTCTTCAAATATCCGCGTTGCCGTGCATCGAGCTTCGTGTTGAGCGCCAGTTCCGTCATTCCGATGATACCGTTCATGGGAGTACGAATTTCGTGGCTCATCGCTGCGAGGAACTGGCTCTTCGCACGATTTGCCGATTCAGCTTCCTCCATCGCCGCTCGTAGTTCGTGCTCCGTGGCAACCAGTTCGCGTGCTCGCGCTTCCGCGGGAGCTGTCCGATCCTCGACACGCTCTTCGAGCGTCTCGTTGAGTTGTTGTAGTTGTTGAAATCCTTCGGCATTTTCCAACGCGGCGCCGGCGATTGCTGAAATGAAATCACCTAGCCGTTCTTCGTCAGGGCCAAACAGACCGCGAACGTGTTGATGTGTTACGTAAATGCCCGCAATCACATCGTCACGCAAGAAGACGGGCACGCAAAGAGACGAACATTCTCCGGAGTTCGTGCCTGGCAGGCGTGAGGCATCCCCTGTCCCATCAGCAAAAGCAAGCGTCCGTCTCATGTCAACGGATTTCTTGACCATATCAAGGTTGAAGGAACTACGAGGCTCACCGTCAAACGGCGTTACATGAACGTCCCCATCAGACGCGTGGATCGACAGAAGCAAGCAGCGTTCACCACGCAGCAACCGCTCAGCCGCCGAACGAACTTCGTCGAAAACAACATCGGGCGAAAGGGCCGATGCGATCCGCCTTCCCGAATCGAGAACTGTCGCGAAACGATCAACTAACGAAACGGTCGCACGACTGGCCACGGACGTTTCGCTCACTCGGCCTGCCAGTTCCGAAGTCTTCAGACTGTCCAGAATCCGGTTTGCTTCCGCGATCTGCCTTTCGGTCCCAGTCCAGCCGAACTCCTTACCGATTTCCGAACAGGCCAACAGCGTCTGTGCCTTTTCGTAGGGCTCGTGCTGCCGTCGTGCGACGCTCAGACTCTTTCTGATCATGAAGCGTGCCCGCCGAGGTTTCCCCTTCATCGCCATGATGACCCCGTACTCGCGCAATGTTCGTGGCAAATCATTTCCGCATGTGTGGGCCATCTTCAACGACTGTTTGGCATCCAACTCGGCTCGGCGCAATATGGCCCGGCGTCTCCGGGGCGAGCGAACGTCGATCGCTTCCGCCTGGCGTCGCCGACAGGTCACCATCCATGCAAAACAAGGAGTCGTATATGGATTCTTGACTCCCGCTTCGGTAATGATCTTAACAGCCTTCTCAATGACTGCGGTTGCCTCATCAACATGATCCTCGGCAAGGAGACGTACGCATTCGGCAAGCATGACCTGAGCAATACCCTGAGCATCTTTACGGGGACGTTCCAGTTCACGCTGAATAGTTGCTTTGTCAACGACACCTTGGGTCGCACGTGACCAGACATCCAGAATGATCCCCGAAGCGTGCTCGTCACCCAGATTCAACCCGGACTCGTAATTCCGTCTTGCTTCGATGACTGCTTCGTCAAAGTGTCCCAGGTAGTAGAGGGCGGCGGCAATCTGATAACGGGCCGTATGGACTTCCCAATAATCCCCCGTCCTTTCAAGCAACCGAACGGCCGCTCGGCATCGCTCGACACATTCCGAAAATCGCGACGCGGTTAGAAGCAGGATGCCGTGGTAGTGCAACGACTGACCCTGCCCCCACAGATCTCCGAGAGATTCGCGAATCCTGAATGATCTTTCCGCATAGGCGATTCCCCGAGCCACGCCGGAAATGAGCCCCCATGTCATGCCCGAAACAACACCCATTGCCGGAGCGTGTGCGGAATAGGCCTGGGCCATCTCCGCCGTCGGTGGGAATCGTTCGATCAAGTTCATCCCTCGTAGATGCGCCCACAGACTGGTTCGCGTATCCGAACCGTACCAATAGGTCAGTGCCAGACGATCAAACAGCTGAGCTGTTAGCCGATCCATATCGGTCGCTTCGTGTCGAATGCGACCGACAAACAGACGAGGAAACACTGTGTGCAGTGCCTGGATCCACAGCTCCCACGTCAGCAGCAATAGTTTATGCAGCATCCACCTCGGAATCGTGCACTTCAATACGCGCAACGCTTGCTCGAAGTGATGACTACTCGATTCAATATCCCCGCGTTTCTGGGCTAACTCACCCAGTCTCCCTCGGATCTGTGCGCGTGCCACTCGATCGTAAGCGAAGGGAATCGCTCGTTGAAACAACTCTTCCGCCTGGGCATAATCACCTCGCAACATCAGGACGTCACCGAGTCCTTCGAGGATTTGATAACGTGTTTCATCTTGGACTGCGGATGCACCTTGTTCGGCAATGCGATACTGCTGCTCAGCAATCTCCAACGCAAACCTCTTGCGAGCTTGCTCGGCCGCCTGCAATGCGTACGGAACGGCTTCTTCGCTCTCCCCCGCCGCACTGAAATGGTAAGCGATTTCGGAAATGTTATCCGGTTCACGCAATTGCAAGAACAGGGCGATCCGGTGGTGAAACTGCCGTCTTTGAATCTCTGTAAGGCGGTCAAGCAGGACGCTGCGAATCTTGTCGTGAACGAAGGCACATCGAACACCGTCAGCACGTGCCCACACCAAGTGGCGACGCCTCGCCTCGTCCAGGGACCGAATGGCAGTCGACGATGACTGGCCCGCCAGTTTGGCGACAAAGTCAAGATTGAAATCTTTGCCTACAATCGCAGCGATATTCAACAGCGCAATCGTATCTTCCGGTAGTAGTTCAATTCGATGAGCCAGAAATGCGCCTGCTTGATTTGACGAGCGAAAATCGCCCATTTCCGGCGATTTGAATCGCCACCCGTCCGGGCCCGAGATCAGCGAGTTCGATTCAACCAGTCCACGAAGAACGGCCGAGGCCATGAAGGGGCTTCCGCCAGCAAGCTCCTGAACCACATGTACCGCGTCGTCAGGCAATGGACCAGCCATCGATTCGGCGAGTTGTCGAATCTCCGGGTCGGTCAGCGGGCTGAGTTCGAAGTTCGTCGCACCCTCTAACGCCCTCAGACGGTGTTCGGCCGGTACTTCCTCGCTCCGAAACGCAAGAATCAAGATGACATTGTGGTTTCTCTGGCCATCGCGCAATCGCGTGAAGTTCCAATGCTCCAGTAGCTTGATCGTCAGGTCGTCACTCCACTGACAATCGTCCAAGATGACTATTGCGGGCCGAGACTCGGTCCCGAGCGAATGAAGAAACTCGGCCAGTGCCTGGACACTTCGACGTTCACCAAACTTCTCGGGCATTTGAGGGCGTGAAGTCTCCCAGCCGAGTTCCGTGGCAAGAGCGGGAAAAGCAGCAACCACCGCGTCACGATGTTCTCCAAGTCGTTCGGAGAACTCGCCTGCAAGCTCCGGCTCCGACCGCGACAAGTTGATAAACGTCCTCACTAGACCGTCGATAATCTGGAACGGACGTTGACTGGCCTCGTTCGATCCGTAACCGCGATAGACGCGAAGTCCATCTTGAGCACCACGCCGCGCCATTTCGACCAGAAGTCGCGTCTTTCCCCCCCCCGAACCAGCTTCGACCAATATAAGACTCGATCTGCCCGAGCGAACTTGGGTCACAGCGGAATTGAATGCAAGCAGTTCAGACCGGCGAGCAACCAAGGCCGGCTCGATCAGACTGCTGCGCCGATCCGATGCTCCGAGCACGAAGCCCGGTTCTCGTTTCCCCCCCTTTAAGGCGTCTCGAATCGCCTTCAGATCGGCCAGTACACCCTCCGCCGACTGATAGCGGTCCCGCGAGTCCTTTCTAAGTAGACGTTGAAGCACATCTTCCAGCGCCTGCGGTGCCGGAACGTCTCGCGGCCGCAAAGCGGGCACAGGCGAGGTCATGTGTTTGAAAAGAATCTCGCCCACCGTGGCTCCCGTGAACGGAACTTCTCCGGAAATACACTGAAAAAGCAGTATACCCGCCGCATACAGGTCGGACGGTTCCGCAACGTCCGTGTCGAGTGAGCCAGCCTGCTCGGGCGACATGTAGTGGACCATTTCCGGACGCTGATTTTCCGGCGAGAAATCCTGGACAACGTTCCGAACAAGGCCGGGATCGCACAGGATGCTCTTTCCATTGCCCTTCAAGCGATAGATGATCACGTTGGATGGTTTGATGTTTCCGTGCAGGACACCGCATCCGTGGAGATCCTTCAACGCGGAAAACAGACATATTCCCAGGTCAAGTGATTCTCGCAATGTGAGAGGACCGGTTTGCAAATATTCGGCCAATGCCCGCCCCGGTAAGAATGGGCTGACCATGTAGAACGCATCATCGGCATATCCAAAATCAAGTAACCGAGGAATGCAGGAACTCGACAACTCGATCAGCTGCCCACACTCCTGCTCGAAACGCATTCGAACGCCGTCCATGACACTTCGAAACGCGACAGCTTTGACGACCACCGTCTTACCGGCTACCAGGTCGGTGGCAAGCAGTGTCTGTTTACCGCTGGCTTGGCCAAGCAGTTTCGTTACGCGGTATCGGTCGGCCAGCAGACTACCGACTGCGAACATCCCCTGCGGCTGGCAAGGCTGCTCCTGATGTTCTGCTTGTTTGTGTGTGCTGACCATCGATTACTCATAAGTTGGGCGAACGTCAACGTCCTCGTTACGACGTCTGCGTTCGTAAGAGCCCCTTCGGCGTTACTCCCGTGTCTGCCGTGGGATAATGAGCCATCGTCCCAGAGCATGCTGTTCCGCACACGCCCTGGTATGCGCGCGCATCGGCTCGCTTGCTAAACTGTAGCTCGCGCTTTACCTTGGCATCCGGCAGATCACTATTTGCCCTTCATTTACTGAGGGTTTCCGCCCAAGAATACGGCGGTAGACTGCGCCGACTGGCTCCATATCCGTTTCGCGCGGTTCCCATACCGAATAGCCCGGCCAAAACGAAAATGCCGGATTGCCTGATCTTCGCGGACAGTCCGAAGATCGACCTCGCGCGAAACCAAAACAGATCCGCCAGCCAGGCGGAACCTGAGTCCTCAAGCTCAGTCGTTCACAGGTCGCGACCGTACGAAATGCCAGGTTCTCTCTGACCAAGAGGGCCGGCGAATCAATTATTGTTGTGTTTACTGGGGGGCGTTCGTGCGGCGATCCTCCTTAGCTGCGAGACTGATTCACCCATGGGGCAAGCCCACGGGGGTCTGTACGCGGAAGCGTGCGACAGTTATTGATTGGCGAATCCCAAGAGGGCCTACCGAGTTGAGGCGGCAGTCACGCTGTCATTGAGCGACGGCGAAGTCGACATCTTCCGCCAACGATTGTCGCAATGCGTTGAATTCGGCCTCTTGACGCAAGAAAGCGTCGACGACGATCGGATCGAATTGCTTCCCTCGACCCTCGAGAATAATCGACTTCGTCGTCTCATGGCAATATGCCGGCTTGTAGACGCGTTTCGAAGTAAGCGCATCATAAACATCAGCAACCGCAACAATGCGTCCGCACAGCGGAATCTCGTCACCAGCCAATCCTCGCGGGTACCCTCCTCCGTTGAACCACTCGTGATGCGACCATGCAATGTCGCGTGCGATGCCGAGGAATCGGGCTTCAGGATGTGCCCGCGCCAACGCGTCAAGCGTCTCGCCGCCGATCACCGCGTGTTGCTTCATGATCTCAAACTCTTCCTCCGTGAGTCGGCCCGGCTTATTCAAGATATGATCGGGAATGCCTACCTTGCCGATGTCGTGCAACGGACTTGTCAAGTAGATCATCTCCGCGAAATCACCGTCAATTTGCGAGCTGGCCAATGTGGTTCGCAGCAGCTCGCGTGCCATCAGGCGGCTATATTCCCGGATACGTTCCAAGTGGGCTCCCGTGTCGGGATCGCGAGATTCCGCTAGTTTCGCAAGCGCGAAAATTGTCAAGTCGCGACTCTCCAGGCCAAGTATGCGTTCACCGACGCGCAGCCGGACTCGAAGCTCTTCCGGCTGGAACGGCTTGACGATATAGTCGTCCGCGCCTGCATCAAGGCCGGCAACAACATCTTCCGTCTTGTCATTCGACGTCAGCAGGATTATGTAAATGTAATTACGAGTCAAGTGACCGCGGACGGTCCTGCAGAGTTCGACGCCGTTCATTCTGGGCATGCGCCAGTCAGACACGACCATGCGAAACTGGCCGGTCTGCAGCAACTCGTATGCTTCGACACCATCGCGAGCGACCGTCACGTCGTAGCCGAAACGCGTAACAGCATGTTCGAGCATCGCGGCGGTAAAATCGTCGTCATCGACTACTAATACGTGCATGGTGTCACCC
>JAJSAJ010000438.1 GCA_024274855.1 Planctomycetota bacterium
ACAAGCGCTCAATATACGGAAGAATGACTTCATGAAACACGGCCTCGGCTCCGTCGCGAACATACTCAGGTTGATCTCCGCAGAAATACTGCTTTCCCCAACATCTTCCATCTGAGCACCAACCTGCAACAAGACCGTCGGTCAAGACCATCGACACTTCAGGAATACCGGCATCGGCGCTGCGCAGATGCAGTAAGCCTCGCGAGTCACGCCAAGCTCGACTTCCATCCTCCCAGACAAAGTGCTTCAGATGAAGGTTGCTCAAAGATGCCGACATTCGGTGCTTGCCTTCGTAAATCGCGCTCCGAAACTCTGATTCTGGAATCGTGGAGGGCATCAATAGAATCCCGCTTTGGCTCAGCGACAATCGCCAGCATCTTCTTTTTTTTGACAACAGTGCGAGTCCCAGATCATCGCTGCACAGTACTTGCACGAAGTTTCGATGAATATGCCCGTCACACTGGCCCACCCATTTCGACACGGCCGCCCGCGCCGGATTATCCGACTGCACATCGCCTGATGGAACACGGACCCAGACGCTTCCGAGCCCTGAATGCCCTTCATCGCGCAACGCAATCCACTCGCCGTCCGGCGAGGCGTCAAGCAGAACGACCGGACCTTGGATCGTCCTATTCAGCCTGTGCGTCCGTCTATCCTCGGGAAAATACAGATCGCCACGTGCGGTCAATCCGATGGGCCCTTCGCGACCAGTCCAATCAAAGAACCCGACCAGATGAACACCTTCGACAACAGAATCGGCGATCTTCTCCATACGTGGATGCTGGCCATCAAACGTAAGGGCGTACCACGCATCGGTGATTTCATCTTGGAAGAACCGCCCTTTACGCCAGGCAAGTCGTTGCGAATCGCCTTCGGAAAGGCGAAGAGCACCCTGGCATCGGCCGGCGGCGGTACTGATAACTTGAACATCCTTGTCCGAAATCGCAAATATCACCCCTCCGTGGCCACTGATACGGTACCCCCGTCCGTCAAGTCCCAGAGGTATCAGCTGAACCTGATCCGAGTTGACATTATCAAGCAATAGCACCAACTGACGGCCCGTTCGAGGTCGAATCACGGCGGCGACCTGCCCATTTCGGACATGAGAATCTCGCCAGATGATATCCGTCTTATATGGAAGGCAGGCGACAATTTCCCGCGGCCCTTCATTCGGCTTGTCCCACAGAAGGAATCGTTGGTCTTTCGAGATTTCGAAAACACCATGATCCAACACAAGCCAACGCAGCGGATTACTTGTGTCACCCGATGGCACGCGTAAGGGAAATGGCCGTTGATACATGATCGCGGGCAGTTCCCGATTCACATCATCGTCCACCAACGGAACATTCGGACACCTGCGTGCTTGTAGAGAATCCCTTGGTCGACCGCGTGTCTGAAGCAGCTCGTCCAAATTCAGCTGCGCCTCGCAGATCAGCTTCTGAGCGTGAGAACGTTGCTGCAGCAGCTGCAATCCCCCGTCCCGCCCAACCGTCGCAAGATAGAGGCTCGAACCCCCGCATTGTGCAAGAGCCTGCTGAAACTCACGGTCGCGAATCGCTTCGACACTGGTGATGATCACAGCATCGGCGTCATGGGACATGGCGCGCGTCCTGGAAAGAAACGCCTCCAACGCCTTCCCAGGATGTGCGGCTGGGGGCAATGCCTCCAGATGGTGGACCAAACCGTGACGAGTCGTTAGATCGACCGGTGCAATCCGCTCTCCTTCCGCACGAAACACAGACACGTTTGCGTGTCGATCGGCCGTCACCGTCAGTGCCATCGCCACTGCGGTTGCAAACAGCCGGGGAACACCCCACAACCGAATCCCCGTATCGATCATTATTGACCGGGAAGGTGACGGCGTCTTGGGCGGCGTTTCTCGGCGCAAGTAAAGAGCCTCGTTCAGAACAATCCGAACCGCCAATGTCAGATCATCCTGCGCCAGCTCGCTCACCAGCAGCCGATCAAGGGACCCGCGATTGGCCAGGTCCGAAAATCCACCCACTGGTAGCGAGCCGCGAGCAGGCCAAGCTGATCCTGCAGATACGTGCGCTCCGTCGCCGGCAGCTCGGGCTGTTCGAACCGCTGGCGGATCCGAGCCAGATCACGCGCCAGTTTCTCGGGATCGGGTCGGTCGTTGCCTCGACTTCGGGGATGAGCCGCAGCGAGTGCCTCGTCGCCGCTCTTGTCGACGAAATCCTGAACGATCTCAGCCAACACTTCCTGCTGTTCTTCGGTGTCCCATATATAGCGGAGGATCCAAAGATCCGTGCTAGTTGCCCGCAATCGCCCGCTCAGAATCCGGATCATCCTGATCGACACGTACTCGTCCATCCGAGAACAATGCAGATAAGAATGACGCTAAACCCATTTGTGACCTGCCGCGATCTGCACTCGCAAGCTTCCAAGGGGTCAGACCCATTTTCGGCGACAAAACGTGTTCGCGTAAAGAAACGCTTTCTCCGCCGAAAATTGCGTCAGACCCCAGCCGCGTGAACGGCTACCCCGCAAAGCTGAGAGTCGAGATCCAGAAAATGCTTACGGTAAAAACCGTTCAGCCAAGACTTCACGTATTCTCCCGAAGATTTCGGCCAATAACCCGGAAAATCTTTAGCCTGAATTATTGCGGGCGCACCCGCGTTCAGAAACATTGCCCGCCTACCCTCCAACCCAACAGCCAACCGTACTATCATACAGAAATGCGAACGACTGTGCAGCAAGGCGTCCGTGGCATATTGGCCGGCAATGCTTGACAACCGTTTGCAACAACGCGTGTAACCGTTCACGGAATGTAGGCCGCCGGTTCGCTTCCAAGGGGTCAGACCCATTTTCGGCGACAAAATGCGCTCGCGTAAAGAAGCGATTTCTCCACCGAAAATTACGTCAGACCCCAGCCGCGTGAACGGCTACCAACGCGTTTTCAGAAAAGTACGCTGCCGACCCTGAAGGACTCTTTCGGTCGATTTGTCTTGCCTCATTCGCAAACACTGGAGCCCGTTCGCATGCGCAACCTGTTTCGCTTCGCAGTTTCCGTGTTCGTTCTAGGAATGACACAATGCGTGATCCCATCATTGGCCGCGGATCCCGGCACTAACGGTCGCGAACTGAGGCTGTGGTACAGCCAGCCCGCGAACCCGTCAAAATGGGAACAGGCTTTGCCGTTAGGCAACGGCCGGCTCGGCAGCATGGTGTTCGGTGGCGTCGAGACAGAAACGATTATCTATAATGAAGACAGTCTTTGGAGCGGTTGGTACGAACCGGATAACGACCGAAAAGGATCTTATAAAGCCCTGCAAAAGATCCGGGAACTTCTACGCAGCAAAGGTAGTCTGAAACAAGTCAACAGAATCGCCATGGAGGATTTCTGTAGCCTGTACGGCTATGGGAAACCTGACTTTGGCGCCTACCAGACGTTTTGCAATGCCCAACTTCAATTCGACCACAAACCAGACTCGACAAGCAACTACCATCGCGATTTGGACCTGAACCGCGCCGTTGCCACTGTCAACTATACAGCCGACGGAGCAAGCTACCGGCGCGAGTACTTCTGCAGCTATCCGGATCAAGTAATGGTCATCCGTCTCTCGTGCAGCAAGGCCGGCAAGATCAATTTCGATCTTAGCGCGACCAGCCTGCACAAGAATACGCGGATCACGATCACCGACAATCAGCTTGTCCTCAGTGGTCAAGTAGAAACCGGTAACACGGATGGAAGAAAGAATCCCGAGGGAACCAGGTTCGAGGCAAGATGGCTTGTCAAAGCAGAAGGGGGTAAAGTTCAGAGTCGGCAAGACAGCCAGACGCTCGAGGTTCGCGGCGCGGACGCCGTAACGATCGTCATGACCGGAGCGACCAATTACAAACTGGAATATCCCAGCTACAAAGGACCTGCGCCGGACGAGCGCAACCAACGGATACTCGAACAAGTCAAGACGAAGTCCTACGATCAGCTCTTGGCCTCGCACATTCGCGATTATCAACACTTGTTCCAACGAGTCGATTTGGATTTGGGTAGGCCTTCTCGCCAGGAATTGCCGACCGATCAGCGATTGCGCGCGTACAAGAAGAGCCGAGAGGACCGAGGCTTGGAAGCCCTGTTGTTCCAATACGGTCGCTATCTCATGATCGCATCGTCACGTCCCGGCGGCCTACCGGCTAATCTGCAGGGTTTGTGGAATAAGACCAACCGCCCGCCCTGGAACTGTGACTACCATCTAAACATCAACCTGCAGATGAACTACTGGCCGGTCGACAGTTGCAACCTTTCAGAATGTGCCGAGCCGCTGATCCAATGGACGTCGGATCTAGTCCACCCGGGCTCGAAAACAGCCAGGATCCACTACGACGCTCGAGGTTGGGTGGCACATCACAGTTGCAATGTCTGGGGGTTCACCTCGCCAGGGCCCAGACGGGGTATTCACATGCTGGAAGCCGAAAGTGGTGCATTTCTGTGCCAGAACATCTGGGACCATTATGCGTTTACCCAGGACACGGAGTATCTCAAGAACACCGCTTGGCCGATTTTGAAGGGTGCGGCCGAGTTCTGGCTGGACAACTTGCAGGAAGTGGAAGGAGGCTATCTGGCCGTCTCGCCAAGTTATTCGCCCGAACACGGTCCCTTGAGCGACGGCGCGTATTACCAGACGATGATCGTTTGGGACTTGTTCACCAACTGTATCCAGGCCGCGCAAATACTCAAGACGGACGCCGCACTGGTCGAACAACTGAAAGCCACCCGTAAACGCATTCAGCCGTTGCGAATCGGCAAGCACGGCCAGTTGCAAGAATGGCGAGATCTTGCACTCGAACAGAAAGTAAGAACCGACAAGCATCGGCACGTCTCGCACATGTATGCCGTCTATCCGGGCAAGCAGATCATCCCAGGCCGTGACGATGCACTGACCCAAGCTGTCATCCAATCGATGAAATACCGCGGCGATGGAGCGACCGGTTGGAGCATGGGCTGGAAGATCAACATCTGGGCACGTTTGCTCGATGGCGATCATGCGCTGACACTGGTTCACAACCTGATCGCGGGCAAGCTTTTCGACAACCTATGGGACGCCCATCCACCTTTTCAAATCGATGGAAACTTCGGTTACACGGCGGGCGTCGCCGAGATGCTGGTGCAAAGTCATGCCGGTTTCGTCCGGCTGTTGCCCGCTTTGCCCAAGGCATGGTCCACCGGGTCCTTTCGAGGTTTGCGGGCACGCGGCGACTTTGAAATCGACTTGCAGTGGAAGAACGGCAGACCTACCAAAGGGACGATCCGCTCACTGGCCGGCAAACCGCTTCGGCTGAAGGTCGACACGGCCCCTCAAGTCCGCTGCGGTGGAAACCCCGTCAACACGACAAACGAATCGGGAATCATCGTTTTTGCAACTCGACACGGCGCCTCGTACGAACTGGTTTTCCCGTAACGTGCATTTCCAAGCTGTATCGTGCAGCGGAACGTTTCGGATCACGGGGCCGTCAGAAACCTCTTACGAAGCAAGACTCTAGCATAATCCGAATCCTTTACGGCGAGGTCGGTCGAGCAGTACGTTGGCTTTGTCGTCATCGACAAACTGCTCGGTCGCCGGGTTCCACGCAAGTGGACGGTTCAGCTCTCTAGCAATGTTTGCAAGGTGGCAGACGGTGACGCTGCGATGCCCGGTTTCCACCGGGGCGTTGGGGGTACCACGTGTTCTGATGCAATCGAGCCAGTTCTCCAAGTGCGGTCGGGCAACATTCCCACGGCCTTTCCATTTGTCGGCCAGCTTCGGATCAGGTGGATTGGTGACAAGATCGGCGGGATCGGTTTCGAACCGATTACGACGCATCCTCAGGCGGCCTCGTTCCCCGAAAAAGTCAATGGCGTCCGGACCGTGGATGAACCGAATCTCAACACCATCGGCAAATCGCATCACGACCGGCCAAAACCGGCGTTGGTCGGAATCCAGCGGTGCGGGAGTTTTTCGCCTCCACACTTCCCACGCCGACCGTACAGACTCAGGCTTGATGGCGCGAATGGCAACGGGGCCCGTCTTGTCGTGGCCAAGCGCGTATTGCACCATATCTACCGAATGAGCTCCCCAGTTCGTCATCATGTGGCCGGAGTAGTCTCGCCACAGATCCCAGCCTCGCCACAGCAGCTGGCCGACTTTGAACTCGTCCTTGACGCACAGCTTCCGATTGTGCGGGCGTAGCTCGGTCGGCCCGCAGAACAGGTTCCAATCGAAACCTTCGGGGATCGGTTCCGCCGGAAATCGCGGCTCACGAAGCGGTCCCGGATAGTTCGGCAAATCGACTCTCGTCACCTTCCACAGGCCACCATCACGAATGAACTCGCACGCAAATCGGTTGATCTCCATCGTTCGCTGCTGGCTGCCGACCTGCAGCACGCGTCCGGTCTTCTTAACCATCTCGGCCAGATACCGTCCTTCGGCGATCGTGACGGTCAGCGGTTTTTCGAGGTAGACGTCCAGGCCGGCCTGCAACGCGAGCGTCGCCGCCAGCGCATGATGATGATCGGGGGTGGCGATGATCACCGCGTCAAACTTCTTGTGGCGATCGAGCATCCGCCGGTAATCCTGATAGGTTGCGCAACGGGCGACGTCTGTCTCCCGAAACCGCGAAAGCAGCCTCACAAACGCTTGCTTCGGTTCAAGAACGCTCGTGATCCGCGACGTCGCGCAGTCGCAGATCGCGGTTACGCGCACCGAAGGGGGCAGGTTGGCGATGAGGTACTTTCCGCGCGCACCGGTGCCGATCACACCCACGTTGATGCGATCGTTGGCATCGGTTGATTTTGTGGCCGCACGCAGTGACGGCGTGGCCAGTAATGATCCGCTGACGGCCAAGCTGCGCCGCATCGCTTCTCGTCTCGTAATATGTTGCAACGAGGACATGGGAGCCCCTTTCTTGTGATGTCAGTCGAGCAGCATATAGGTAACCGTTCACGGAATGTAGGCCGCCGACTCGCTTCCAAGGGGTCAGACCCATTTTCGGCGACAAAATGTGTTCGCGTAAAGAAACGCTTTCTCCGCCGAAAATTGCGTCAGACCCCAGCGGCGTGAACGGCTACGCATATAGGGTGGCATGACGATCAGCTCCGGCACACAGCCCTGGCAGGCAAGTGAAGGACGGCCACAACGCAGGCGGCAACGGCTTCCGGTTGCCGCGTCACAATTCGTGAAACGCATGTTGTCTGGGTTCCACTGGAGGTTCGTGTGGGAGTTCATATCGCTGTTCTTATTGCCGTCGATCGAATCTCATCATCACGTCTCACAACACATCGAGTACGCGGCGGACGTACGCGATGGATGCCTTCGACGTTTCGTACGGGCGGGGACTATTGTCCTGCTCGACGACCAGCCAGCCGGCATATTGCCGCTCGGCAAGCACTTTGAGGATCCTCGGAAAATCGACGACGCCGGTTCCCAGCGGCGTGAAACGGTCCTGCCAGCGTGTGCCGGGGCGCTCCAACTCGCCGGCATCGGCTGTCTTGACGTCCTTACAGTGCATCCAGGAGATCTTGTCCGCCCACTTGGTCACAAAGGCAACAGGCTCGGTCAGCGCGAGCACCAGATGGCCCGTGTCGACACACAGCCGCCAACGTGACCAGTCGAGAAGCTTCATGTCCTCCTGGAGAAGCAGCTTACTTTCTGGGCAGCTTTTCACATAATGGTTGTGGTAAAGGGGAATGCAACCTTCGGCGATGGCAACATTGGCAACCCGGTCGAATGCCTCGGCGATGATCTTCCGCTCCTCGGCCGTGCGGCGTTTCCCCGCACCACTGACGGTGCCATACGTCACATATCTTCCACCGTGGGCTTTGATCCACCGCGAGTTTTTGCGAGCCTTGAGTAAATAGGCATCTGTTGCGGCCGGGTTGCGCAGCTCGCCCCCACCGACATAGGCGGCGGGCGCAAGTTTCGTACCGACCGCGACCAGCAGGCGGTAGACATCTGCCATGTTATGGTACTTTTCCAGCCAAGGGGGCGCCAGTTCAACGCCGTCGTAGCCCAACTCGCGCGCCGCGGTGAAGAGTTCCCGAAGCGATCGCGGGTCCCAGCCGGCTTGATGCAGACCGATCTTGACCGTGCGTGCCCACGCTGCCGCGTCGACGTCGGACTCGGCCCGCGACCGTCGCGAGGCCCAGGCCCAGGCGGCGATGCCAGCCGCCGTCTCGCCGAGCAACTCGCGACGAGAAACGCGGCGGGCCTGTTGTTCGTGAGATCGTCTGGCCACGGGCATTATGTGCATTTCACGACCACGTCGGCATCCGCCGCTCGAGAGAATCGGGCTCAACGCTCGCATCCAGAGCCCCCAGGTCATCGGCCAGAATGAAAACCACGTTCGGTCGTCGTACGTTTTCGGCAGCCGCCACGAACTGAAAGAAAATAACCGCCATCAACGCGCCGTGCGACAAGTTGCGTCGCATCGTTTTCTTTTCCATTAATCACTCCCCTTCGCGCCTCTCGGTTAATCCGCAGTGAGCATTAGCCACGTTTTCCCAGGAATATCCACCGCTATCCCTTTCTGGAGATCACCGCGGTATTTCCTGTTTGCAGACGGATCATCGAGTAAAGTTGCGGAACGTCCCGAGGATGAGATAACCGCGTTCACCCTTTGGAGACTGTCGTTGCCAACCGCGATAAACACTTTTCCTTTATACACAAAACCGCGGCAAAAAAGCAGTTGCTTGCCTGAAATGGCTCTTGGGTGCCGGCGTATGCTGAAATCCGAAAGCACTTCGCCGTCAAATACCGCGTCCTCGTATTTGCTGATGAATGCGTGTGCTCGGACATGTTCCCTGAGGTAACGTGCTTCCTGTTCGTGCGTTTCCTGCCAAGTGCCACAACCGTCAAACCCCATGATGAACGCCAGTACCGAGGTAAAATAGTAATCCTTGGGCAGAACAAGCGTTGTTCCAAAAAAGTGCTGCGTCTGCAGAAAGTAAAGCTTCGGCAGATAACGCCCGGATGCGTCTTTGCGGCCATACTTTTTTCGCGATGACAACGCATTATTGAAAGAAGGCAAGAAGGCGAGATTGTTGCCGTTTAGTTTTGCCCGTGGAAACGAAAACGGATTAATTCCATTGATATAGCGGAATAGAATCAGCTTATTGAGTTCGCCCATGAAAAACCTGGGTTGTTGGATCTTGTACCAGTCAGTATTTGGATTCACATATGCCGGACTCATCGAGGGAATAAAACTCGGCTTGTAAGGGAGTTTCATCTCGGCGGCCGCTCTGTCGATGCACGCCTGGGTCTTCTTCATCATTTCGGACAGTTGCCATGAAAAAAACGCATTGTGTTGTGTGCTGTCCCAACTCGTTACCACCTGCGGCCACATGCTCTTGACCTGGGCATCTGAAAGGTTGGCGAAGGCTTGGAAAGAACGCTTGCAATCATCGCAAACACATCCCTTTTTGTGTAACATGTATGGTTCCCAGTTATCATAGATGTCACGAGTTGTTTGCAGGTCTTGTTTGATTCTGTCGATGTATTGCCGGTCAAACTTTCCACTTAGAAACTTCGTGGGACAAACACCATACCTTCCAGGTTGACCATTTGCATATACAAAGGGAGCCTGTTCTTCCAGGACAGGTTTCAAACCGCGGTCATACAGACAAACCATTAGTCCATTCGGACATACCGCCTTCTCGAAACAGCTATCCATCTTCAGTTCATTGGCCGCACGGAATATCCCCTCGTCTGAATGTCCGCCATTCACCCAATTGAACCCGATGCCCCGGTAGAACTTGAAAAGCCGTTTCGCGGTTCCATACTTGTCCGCCATGCATTTATACGATGATGAGCTCCATACACCGGTCTTAAAACGCTTTGGAGCGGGCGCGACAAGCCTTCTCTCAAGCACGATACGGAAGCTCTCCTGACTGGATGCGTAGAGCTTTCCATTCTGTCGGTAACTCCAACTGAAAACAATATTTCCGATATTGTCGTTCGGTTCATTCAACTTTGGCGCCACAACGAAAGTCGGTTTGTGAAGGTAACCCGGATACTCAATTTCCTGCACAACCGTATTGTAAGATACGCCACCTATGATTTCCTTTTTCCGGGACGTTGTTTTCAGCAGTGCATTCACTTCAATTATTTCCACGGTGTCGGGAAAAGAGCAACGAAACGTTATGTTCATGGGCTTTT
The DNA here is from genome assembly GCA_024274855.1 of Planctomycetota bacterium. Taxonomy (GTDB): domain Bacteria; phylum Planctomycetota; class Planctomycetia; order Pirellulales; family Pirellulaceae; genus JAJSAJ01. The sequence continues at coordinate 10,152 of JAJSAJ010000438.1, forward strand.
CCGTGGCATTGTCCATGGAAGCAAAATCCAACGCGTAAACGCCACCCACGCTCATGTGGTAGGTCTTGGAACCGCGAAAGCTGTTGGGCACCAGCAGGAAAGCAAGAGGAGTCCGTGTGAAGAGAGCCTGCCACGCTCTTGTATGATACGGATAGCCGGTTAGCGAATCGTCAAAATCCAATTTGATTTTGATCGCCGTTTTCATGTCCAGCTTAACTTCAGTGGCACGAAAGCTTCCGCGATTTACGATAATTTCGTCGTGTGCCACGTAACTGCCCTGAATAAGGCCGGGATTTTCTGGGTTGCCACTTATGCCCCAGGTTCTCACCAGAACATAGCGCCCCTTGGTTTTCATTTCCCCCGAGGTGAATGTTTTCCGACCGTTGAAAAAAGTTCCCTTATTGGCATCGGTTATGGGCTGGGGGTCAAACGTATTGACGAACTCTCCGACTTTGACAAAACGGACGTTATCGAGACTGCAGTAGTACTCCTCTCTTGAGGGCTGGGCAATACCTGCATTCGGATTGGAACCGTGATGGGTGAATATCTGGGCAATTGGATAGACGTTTCCCAGATCAATGACCACGTCAACCGGCGATGCTCCGGAGAAATTAAGACAGAGATTTGAAACCCAGAAGTACTTACTGTTGTATAGCTTTCCATCCGTGAGAACCGTATTCATATCTGGAAATGGCTGATGCCGAGTGCGAAAAACGTTGTACCATTTCGTGGTTGGCGCAGCGGAAAGCGTGTACGGTTTCCCAAAAGCCAGATTTTCGCTCGAGTCAGCCGCCGGTTCTTCCGCCAACAACAGCGAGGTCCAGGCGAAACAAAAACAGGCGGTTACTATAAGACGGTTTGCCATGATGCGTTCTCCAAATGGAATGAACTCTGCCCGCCTTGATCCAAGACGTGACCATTCCCGAACTTGAGGCGTACTACAAACGCATGAAACACCTCGTGGTCATTCCTTCCAAGCAAGACCCCCACGCGGCTTGTCCCGTGGGTGAATCAGTTTCGCGGGCTAGATCCGTATTCGCAAAAAAGCGTTTCCGGCCGAGCGGATAACGTTCCACCGAATCGGCCCGTTGTCGAGGCCGAATCAACTCGCAGTCCCCTCAGGTGGCTCGTTCACTCACGAAACAAAACCGTGACCAGCAGCAAGGCCGTCCATCGTCGGTTCTCAACAAGAGGAAAAAAAGTAGCCGTTCACGCCGCTGGGGTCTGACGCGATTTTCGGCGGAGAAAACGTTTCTTTACGCGAACGCAATTTGTCGCCGAAAATGGGTCTGACCCCTTGAAAGCGAGCCGGTGGCCTACATTCCATGAACGGTTACGAAAAAAGAGCGTGGACATACCATCTATCAGACTATCAGATATCAGACCCCACGCAACGTACAAATGGGTCTCGCGTCATCTCGGCACGATCAGTCCCACGACCGAGTTGGACGGCACCAGGATCGGCCGCTCCGGGGCGTAGTCGAACTCGAATTCGAAGGGACGGACCAGCACATGGTCGTTCTCGTTGCCGAGTAGTGGATGTCCGGCAGTCATTAGAAGACAAGTCGCGTTGCCACGTCGGGCGTCGGGCAGATCCAGGGTGACGGACTGCCACGAAACCGCCTCTCGGCTGATCAAGACGATTCCGTAGCTGTCGGGACGTCTGAAGACAACGGCCTTGACGCCTTCGCTCTGCTCGTTGTTGACGGCCAGACGGGTCTTCCCACGGCATCGTGCATAGATAGCATGCATGGCATGTTCAGGACGGTTGTAGTACGGCGCATTGGGCTGTGCGATAGTCGGTCCTTGAATCTGCGAGAACCAGTACCCGGTAAACAAACACCATTTGTTCGCGCCGTGGATCATGGGGGATTCGATCAACGTGCGCCACATGTCGGCGACGAGTACCGACGAGGTCACCGATGTCATCAACTCGCGGTTGCGGGCGTTGCCCATACCGAATTCGCTAATGATCGTGGGCAGCGTTCGCCCGACGTGCTTCTGCATCCGTGCTTCGATCTCCTGAAGCAAGCCGGGGATCCTGTCGGCGCTCCTGGTGCCCTCAGTGAACTGATGAGGGCGACACTCCAATTTCGAGCGATCGCTGGGCAAGCGTGGCGTGTGGTAAATGTGGAATTGAAACGCGTCCGCATGCCGGCCCGCCAGGCGTAAGACGGTGTCGCTCCAAGCGACGTCAGAATGGCCGTTCATCACGATCGTGATCGACCGATCGCGTGCTTTCATCGCCTCAACATAGGCCGGGAAGGCCTTTGCATACTCCTGAGCGGTGCAGGAACCTGTCGGATCGGGTCCATACGATTCGTTGCCGATCTCCCAATACTTGACGTCGTACGGTTGGGGGTGGCCGTTTTGTGCGCGGAGCTTGCCGTACGGTGTTTCAACGGAGCCATTGCAGTACTCGACCCAGTCGGCGGCCAATTCAACGCGCTCGGGCGCCGTCTTGAGATAGGAGACGACGTAAGGGTGGCGGATGCCATTCGGATGTTCGTTTGGGTTGACGTTACCGGGAAGATCCTTGCAGAACGCCGTGGTAATAATGGGCGTCATGCCCTCTTGCTCGCAGAAACGCAAGTACTCATCCACACCGAACCGAGCGATACCTCGACTTGCACCGTTATGGTAATTGATAATATCCTTTCGTTGATTGAAAGGGCCGATCGTGTCCTTCCAGTTGAAGACGTCCGCATTGCACCCGCCGGGATATCGCAGCAGAGTGATGCCCATGGGGCGGACTCGTTTCAAGAACTCCTCTTGAAATCGACCTCGCGCCGTATCATACGGGGCACTCAGATTCTGCGTGTTGATGTTGTTGCCAAAGACCAAAGGCCTGACTGGGAACTGAGCCGTGGAATTGGCTTTGAGGCGGATAGGTTCGTTGCCGATCGCGTTCACGCTAATCTGTCGCACGCGTTCGCACAGGCTGGCGATTTCGTAGACGCGGTCGTTCAAGGCAGCGCCTGCTACGTTCTCGATTCCCGCTTCCAGTTGCTTTGCTCTAGCTTGCATGGCAAGTGCGAGCTGCGCGCCATAATCGGCGTCCGATCGCAGCGATCTGGCGGCAGGATGCGGAACGGCTGCGAGAACGGCGTGTCGCGCGGCCCTGTTCCAGTACTTTATGGGAACGTATCGTGTTCCGGCCAACAGCTGAATGATACCGCCACCGAGGCGATGAACCGTCAAAGCCTCTCCGTCCAGATTCGCGAAGGCTTGACGTTGTTCGCGGACTAGAAAGCGTTCCAGAGCTGCCTGATCAGGGAAACGCGGATCGACACTGACGGTTAGCCCTGCCCAGGCGGCCTTGCCCCTGCATGCCTGCATCCCGATGGAAACACTGGCCCACTCGAGGTCTTTCGGCATGTTGATCACGTAGCGATGCCGCTCCCAATCGAAAGTCCCCGAGAAATCGCTGAATTGAGTTCCGGAGTATTGCGGCTTGGCCGCGCCTTTCGTCTTCCAGCTGAGCATGGACTTGGCATTGTAGTAGGGCCGGGCACCTGTCTTCACATTGTCCGCCTTGCGCCACACGTCCAGCAATACAGCCTTGCCGGCAATCCGCTCGACCGGCAGTCGCGCCGAGAGTGTCGTCGATGTCGGCTGAAGAGCTTCCATACTCAATGCAGCGATTCCATTTGGGCCTTCGATTGGCGATAAACTGATCGGTGGGACCCTGGCACCTCGCCACGCCGGCAACGTCGGATTGGCAAAGTCCTCTTCAAAGACAATGTCCGGCTGTTTTGGTTGAGCGTCTGTTGATCCGCCAACGAGGCCGAGAATCACCAAGGATAGTGCTGCAGTACGGGCGGCTTGGGACACAGGAGCTTCCTTTTCGCGTCTGGGGTTCTGGCCACAACTCATATCGCGAACCGTCACCGCTGGAGAACGTGGACAGAAAGCGGCAATCACGGTCTGGCGACCGCAGGCAGGTGCGACCTCACCGAATCATCAAATGTAAGCACAACCAATCGCTCGGGGCGTTTCTTTATTGGTAACCGTTCACGGAATGTAGGCCACCGGCTTGCTTCCAAGGGGTCAGACCCATTTTCGGCGACAAAATGTGTTCGCGTAAAGAAACGCTTTCTCCGCCGAAAATTGCGTCAGACCCCAGCGGCGTGAACGGCTACGTTTTTTCCGACCGCGCCGGAGACTGCTCAGCTGGAGAACCGGCGGGAATAGGATCGACACACAATGCATGTTACCGGTCAGGTGCACGAAGTCCGTACACTCGGCCAGGCAATTGATAGACGTCTGAGCCGTCCGTGTGCGGAGCTTCGGATGGCCTGAACTTCGCGGCTCGGCAGAAGTCTCGCCCTCCCGTTTTGAGACAAAGCCTAGATATTGGTTGTCACACCGGGTGTGGCACACACTGGATAAGCGCCGTCTACGTCCGGTGCCGTTGGTGGATCCATGTCCCAGGTGCAGTCTTCCGGTTTGGGGGGAATGAAGTACTCCGATTTCGAGACCTGCTCCCAAGTAACCTGGCGGCCACTGTAGCACGACAGCTGCCCCATAATGGTCACTAGCGTGCTGCGGGCCATGTAGTCACCACAGTTAAGTGGCCGCCCGGCTCGGATCGACTTGACAAACTCGCGATGCTCGGCGTCGTACGGATTATCGTTCTTGCCGCTGAATCGCCACGCATTCTTGCCCGTGATGCGGCCGCTCAGCGGTAACGCCGTTCCCTTGGTCCCCATGATGATGCTCGAGTTCTCGTTGTAGCAGCCCCCGGTCGTTCGGCAAAATGCGTAACCGCGAACGCCATTGGCATAGTGATACACCACCGAATTATGATCGAACACATCGCCCAACACGTGTTCGTTCGTCGACCGGCCGCCAAACCCGTGGCAATTGATCGGCGGCGTTTCGCCTAGTGCCCAGGTCGCGCGGTCCATGTTGTGCACCAACGACTGCGGCACATCATCGCCGCAAAGCCACGAGAACCGATACTGGTTGCCGTACTGCACTTCCAACTCGCGCACTCCCTTGGGCCGTATCGTGTTGCCATAGGGACCGCGCACAAAATTCTCTTCAAACGACACGATTTCGCCGATCTGCCCATCGAGCACGCGCTGAATCGTTTCGCGTATCGCTGGATGAAAGCGGCTCTGCAAGCCCGACAGAACGCCGAGGTTCTTCTTGCGCGCCAATTCGGCCGCCTTGCGTACGACTTGGATGCCAAGCGGGTCAATACCGTGCGGCTTTTCAACAAACACGTGCTTGCCGGCCTCAATCCCGGCCAGCAGATAGATTGGGTGAAACTTCGCGGCGCAGGCGATCAGCACGATGTCGACGCTGTCGATCACTTTCTTGTAACCATCGATGCCCGAGAAGCAGTGATCGTCGTCCACTTGAACTTGCTCGGGCCGCTGTTTTTTCAAGATAGCACGCTTCGCTTGAACCCGGTCGGCAAAAAGGTCCGTCATGGCCACCAATCGTACGCTGGGATCGGCGCTCATGGAGTTCACCGCCGCACCGGTACAACGGCCGCCACAACCGACCATGCCTACGCGAATGATACCGCTACCGGCAGCGTGAACGGTAGGAACACTGACGAAACTAGCGGTTCCCGCAATCGATGCAGCCAAGACGGAATCCTTGAGAAATCGCCGGCGTTAACTCCCCCGGCGGCTGTCGGCTTGCTGGTCTGTCATGGTTGTGGTCCTTTCGGGTTGGCAAGAAACGGTTGTGGGAAAATCCAAGTGGGGAAAGAGGAAATCGTTTGTGTGGCAATTCCCAGGAACGAAACTTCGTATTGCATGCCCTCTTGCTGCAATGCGACGGACCGGCAATGCGTCCCAGGCCTTCTCCTCCGGTACTCCGAGTCGTGCAGGGTCTGCCGAAGCCATGCCTACAACCATCCGTTGTACCTTGAAGGGGCCGTCGCGTCTATCGTTATCCCACGAGTATTCACTAGTCTGTCACCGTGATCGGCCTGCCGTGCGTTCGATCCACATCAGACAATGGAGTTATCGTCCTCGCGGTTGATTATTGCCGAGGACATTATTAAAGTCCATAGAGTTTAAGGGACGCAGTGCCAGTGATGCCCACCCGACAAGGAAACTCGATTAATGCGGATCATCAAGAGAATCGCGACAATACATGTGTTCTTCCTTGCGGCTACGGTTGTCTGTTCGGCTGCGCAAGCCGACGAGAAACCGCAGGCATTCAATGGCGTACCGGTGAAAGGCCTGCGGGCAACCAGCCAAAGCGCAGCGACGGTCACAAGCAAACCGGGTCAGCTCAAGAAAGGGCAGAATCACGTCACGTTGAAACATGTCGGACGCTCCGCAAAGTCGGTGAAGCCTCAAACCGTGACAGCACTGGCCATTGATGGGGTTTCCACAAAGCGTGATGCCGATTCCGACCAACCTCAAATCAATCAAAGCATCCGTCCGTCGAAGAATGTTTCCGTCCTTGTCGGTCCCGACGCTGACGATACGGAACGCTTCGCTGCCAAGGAGCTGTGTAACTATCTCGACAAGCTTTTCGGCATCAAGACGCAACGGACGACCGACTTACCGGACTCGGCAGAGGCGTTTCTGCTTGTCGGCAACCCAACCACAAATCCAAACGTAGCAATAGCCGTGGGAGAACACGGTTGGCCGAAAGTCAGTGACCAAGGCATCGTTCTGAGGCGTGTCAGGCTGAACGACAAGCCGGCCCTTGTCATCGGCGGCGGCAGCCCAAGAGCGACGATGTGGGCCGTTTATGAACTCGTCCAGCGGTGGGGTGGTCGGTACTTGGTCGATCGCGATGTGCTTCCAACGAAGCGAAAATGGAGTGGATTGCCGGAGCTCGACGTCGTGATGGAACCCAACATGCGAATTCGTTGCTGGCGTTTGGTGAATGATCTGGCGGACGGTCCGGTTGCATGGTCTCTCAAAGAGAATCAGCGATTCCTGCATCAGATCGCCAAGATGAAATACAACCGCATCCACGTAGCAGTGTGGCCCATTCAGCCGTTCGTTCATTACACGTTTCGTGGCGTGGAGAAGCCGCCGGGCGTGCTCTATTTCGGACAGAAGCATCCTATCGACGACGATACGATCGGTCGTGAGAAGTTCGGCCAGATGACGGTCTTCACCAATCCGGAACTGATCGGTGCCAACTCGCCAAGAGAAGTCCGGAAGCGGGCGATCGGCCTGGTCCG